>JBARQF010000313.1:0-9090 GCA_049643605.1 Dehalococcoidales bacterium | reverse complement strand
GATGGTAGACCGCCAGGAGGCTAGGATAAGAGCCTCTGGTCAGGATATAAGAGGTACTCAACCCACCCGCGGCAATATCGCCGAAGGTTTGACCACTATTGAAGACAAGTCATTGGGCGCAATGGCTAAAAGCGGAACCTCCCCGCTGCAGGGCGTTCTGGAGTACGGGGAAAAGCCGCCGGGTAAAGGACTGTATTTCATGGACGGCACAGCCATGACCAGCGAACTCATCAGCAGCGAAGCGGCTGCTGGAGCACATATCCACATTTACAATGTCGGCGGAGGAATTTCCTCCAGCTTTCGCTGCGCACCAGGCTGGATGGGTGAAATCCCATTTATACCTCAAATCGCGGTTGTCAGCCGGCGAAGCAAACCACATGACAGCCAAGAAAAGGATTATTTTGATATCTATGCCGACACAGTTATCGAAGGGACAGAATCCGTCGACGAGGTGGGTGATCGTTTTTTCAGTGAGATTATCGCCGTTGCCTCTGGCAAGCTGACCAAGCGCGAGATGCGCAAAGGCTACCGAGAACCTATCGTCTTGTATACCACCGGTCCTATATTTTAAGGGGAACTCGATAATGGATTTCGCTTGACACATCAAGGCGCTTTGGTGAAAGCCGACACCTTAAAAAAGGAATCTTTTTACCGATATTTACGTAAAATACTCTAACTATGGGCTTGACATCAATGAAAAATCAATTATAATGTAGTCTAAGAGAATTATCATTATATGATTTTATATTATCATTATATGATAAAATATAAGTATATATAGCTATGAGCTCTTTACAAAAAACGATAGCCATATTAAATACTTTCTCTCCAAACGAACCGGAGTTAACCGCGGCTGCTATAGCTGGGAAGCTCGGTATTCCCATACCCACTATATATCGTATCCTCGCTTCCTTGACCAAGGCCGGTCTGCTGGAGAAAAAGCCCGGGAAGGGTACTTATGTTATCGGTCGAACGCTTTATACCCTGGGAAGCTTATATTTAAGTACCACAGATTTATATCAAGCTGCCGAGCCGGTCCTGCAAACGGTCAATGACATTACCGGTGAAGTCACCAATTTGTCGATACTCGATGATAAGGGGAATATCACAATGTTGCTGCGGGAGGAATCAAAGCATCCATTGCGGCATGTTGTCCATGTGGGGTCATCGGCTCCAGCTTACACGCGAGCATCGGGCAAGGCTTTGCTGAGCGCATTGACCGACGAAGAAATCGACCGCCTTTATCCCGAGGAAAAAATAAAACGATTTACGACCAAAACCGTGGCTACCAGGACCGAATTAAAACAGGAACTGGAACAGGCAAGAGAAAAAGGCTTTGCTTACAATTCCGAACAGGCGTTTGAAGGGATTGAAGCCGTTGCCTCTGTAGTTCGGAATGCCCGGGGCAATGTCATTGCCGCTATGGCAATCTCAACGCCGGTCGTCAGGATGAACGAAACCAGGCGTAAGAAATTCGCATCGTTAGTACAAATGGGTGCCGGACTGATCAGTTACCGACTTGGCTATCAAGATAAAACTCAGCTCGTACAGAGAGTTGATGAGCTGTATGTCTGGTGGCAGCAGAGTGAGCCTGATGAGATTTCTCAAACCGACGTCGATTTAAATACCAGAAAATCAGGTAGCGGCATTACTCCCGAAAAACAGTTGACTTGAGGAATTACGTTATTTACTGCGGATAATAAAGCGACAAAGGGGGGTGATAGACTTCAGAAAAAGAACATTTGTATCTCGAATATCTTTGGAAAACAAGGAGGGAAAATGAATAGAAGTAGGCTGACAGCGTTAGCTATGACTCTTATGTTGTTGATTGGATTGATGGCAGCCAGCTGTGCAGCACCAGCACCTGCTCCTGCACCCGCGCCGGCTCCAGCACCAGCACCCGCACCGGCACCGGCACCAGCACCCGCACCCTCGCCAGCTCCTGCACCAACTCCGGCCGCCGCTCCCGAAGTTATAAACTGGAAAGTTCAGGTTGCGGTAAGCGCATCACCGTCATTTGGCCCATATGCCAGTATACCCGAGGCTTACCATGCCGGCGTTTGGTCCCACACCTGGGCACGCTGGGTTGAAGAAGCTACAGATGGCCGGCTGCAGATCGAACTGCTTGAACCCGATGCCGCTTTTCCGGGTACAGAAGGACTCGAGGCTATCGGAACGCGAGTAATTGATGCCGCCTGGTCACAGCCGGGCTGGTATGCTGAAAAGATACCGGAGATGTATGTCGCCGGCGGTATGCCGGGAAGCTGGATGAGCGTGGGCGAGTTCTATGACGGATGGTATAACTACGGAATCTACGACAAGGTCGCCCCGCTCCATGAAGCAATGAACCTCAAGTTCTTCCCATCACTGGGCATGGAATACATGAATATCATGGCTAATTTCCCCCTGCCGGACGCGGATTCCGTAAAGGGACATAAGATCCGATTTTGGGGCCAGTGGGGCCAATACGGTGAATTAATGGGTGCCACCGCCATCTCCCTGCCCTACACGGAGTGCTACATGGCCATGAAGCTCGGTACCATTGAAGGCGTTTGGACCGGTGCCCAGTCGCTCGACACCATCAAGCTTAAAGAAGTGGTAACCGACTTCGTTACCAATCCCAACGGGTGCATCAACTCGCTCATCATCAATAAGGATGCCTGGAATGAGCTGCCCGATGACATACGGGCGATGATGGAGAGAGAGCAACCCCAGCGCTTTACCGTTGGTGGTCTCATGCTCCTGGAACAGCAGGGCTACGCAATGGGCAAGGCTGTGGAGGAATACGGACTCAAACTCTGGACCTGGAGTGATGCAGATATGGCCACGCTGAGGCAAGGCTGTGTTGAGGAAATCTGGCCGGAGTTCGCGGCCAAGAGCCCACTGAGTGCCGAACTTGTAGACATCGTCAAGACGCAGCTCAAAGATCACGGAAAACTCTAAACCCGGTACGGAGAGGGCTGTGGCGGTAAAATGCCACAGCCCTCCACTCTAAAGGCAAGAGGCAAATATGCAAAAAGGTCTCCGTGTTATTGATCTTATAAATGAGTGGATGGGACGAATTGCCGGTTGGCTTCTTATCCCTCTTTCTTTTCTGGTTTTCTTTGACGTTATCCTCAGATACGTACTCAATATGCCCACTATCTGGGTCTGGGACGTAGGCGTCCAAATACAGGCCGCAATTATAGCCCTTGGCGGGGGTTACGCCCTTCTTCATAACGGGCATGTTTCGGTTGATATCCTGATAGAAAAACTGTCAACGAGGAAGAGAGCTATCCTGAACACGGTTATGTATATATTCCTGGTCGGCAGCATCGCCA
This sequence comes from Dehalococcoidales bacterium, assembly GCA_049643605.1. Lineage (GTDB taxonomy): Bacteria > Chloroflexota > Dehalococcoidia > Dehalococcoidales > RBG-16-60-22 > E44-bin89. Next base: position 5,770 of record JBARQF010000313.1, on the reverse strand, counting down.
TTCTCATGTGGCGGCTATCAATCAGCGCTCAGTACGCGCTAAACATCAAGGAACACTGGACATCTGTCTGGGCCCCGGTTGTCTACCCGCTTAAAGTGCTTATCGTGGTTGGCGTTGCCTCGGCGTTGCTGCAGGCAATAGCGGGCTGGATACGTAACATCCTGATTGCAATACGAGGCGATGAGGTAGCCCGGTCATGAATATAGACGTCGGGGTATTAAGCATTATCGTCCTCGGCATCATGCTGCTAATGCTTTTAACGGGGTTACCGGTAACCTTCGTTCTTTTAAGCTTGGCGGTTATCGGTTTCTGGTATTTAAGGGGCTTACCAGCCACCACTTCAATAGGACTCGGGTTCTTTTCTATCATCACCACTGATATCTTCATTGCCCTGCCCACTTTCATCTTTATGGCCACCGTCTTGGAAATGTCGGGTTTGGGCGCCGCTATGTATGACATGATGCACAAGTGGATGGCCGGGCTCAAAGGTGGGCTGGCCATGGGCACAATTGCCATCGCTACCGTCTTGGCCGCCATGACCGGCTCCGCCGCTACGGCTACCCTAACCCTGGGCTTACTGGCCTACCCCGAAATGGAGCGGCGGGGTTATGACAAGAGAATGATTATCGGCGCTATTCCCGCCGGTGGCTCCCTCGGGCCTTTGATTCCTCCCAGCATACCGATGATTGTGGTCGCTGCCGTCAGCGAAATCTCCATCGGGAAACTATTTATCGCCGGTATTATTCCCGGCTTCATAACCTCCATTGGCTACATGGCTTACATCGGCATAAGGTGCTGGAAGAATCCGAGGATGGGACCTCCCCTGCCACCTGAAGAGCGCGTTGACTTCAGGGAAAAAATGAGGTCGCTGCGCGGTTCGATATTGCCCATTCTTTTGATTTTCCTGGTTCTGGGGTTGATATACCTCGGCATCGCTACGCCGAGTGAGGCGGGAGGAGTCGGCGCGGTTGGTGCTCTAATGTGCGCCGCTATTTATCGCAATCTCACCTTGAAGAACCTGCAGAAAGCCACGACAACGGCCATCAGAATAACCGCCATGCTGATGTGGCTTTTAGCCGCCGGGGCTGCCTTCTCCCAGCTTATCGGCGTTTTGGGAGTACAGAATTACCTGCGTGAATTATTGCTGGCATTGCCGGTAAGTCCCTGGGCTATCGTCGTTGGCATACTCTTCCTGGTCTTCATTCTGGGTATGTTCATCGATGCTACCCCTATTACTGTTATCTTCCTGCCCATCTTCTATCCCATAGTTATGGCTCTTGGCTTTGATTTGCTGTGGTTCGGACTGCTATTCACCATGGATTTGCTCGTCGGAATAATGACGCCTCCCTTCGGCATGGTTTTATTCTACTTCAAGGGGCTGAATTTACCTGGTGTAACCATGATGGATATTTACCGGGCTATCGTACCTTTCTTCCTGATAATGATGGTGGTTATGGTCCTGGTTTTCTTTGTTCCGGAATTAGCCACCTGGATGCCCAATATTATGATAAAGTAAATGATTACTATAAGTTGAAGAACCGACCTTGCACTGGTTTTAGTACAATTAACCGCTGTATTTAACCTGGTAAAGGAGTTTTAATGGAAGGATATCGCGTTGTAGACCTGAGCTTACCTCTGATGAACGGCGGCGGATTCGGGGCGCCAGCCGAAATTACCTACCTTGACCATCGCACACGGGCGAAGATGGTAAGCGAGAAATTTGGCATTAATCCGGAGGCTATGGGTGGTAAAGCTAACGCTATGGAGCAATTCACCTCCCTGACCTGCCATGCCGGAACGCACTTTGACGCTCCCTGGCATTACGATGATATGGCCGAGGGAAAACCAGCGCTGACCGTTGACCAGGTCCCACTCGAGTGGTGCTTCGGCGACGGGGTCTGGATTGACCTGAGTTGGAAAAAACCCGGTGAAGATATCACCGCCGCAGACGTACAGAAAGCATTTGAACAAATTGACTATACGCCGAAACCAATGGACATCGTTCTTATCAAGACCGGAGCCTCTGAGTATTACGGCCAGCCCGGATGCGATGAGATGAATGCCGGCATGACGCGTGAGGCCACACTCTGGCTTGGTGAACGCGGCATCAGGGTCGTTGGCACTGACGCCCCCATCTGGGACCGCCCGGTTAAAATGCAGATGGCCGACCTCCAAAAAGGAGTAAGGCCGGGCAGTTACATGCAGGGACACCGCGCTGCCGGTGAAAAAGGCATGTGCATCATCGAGTGGTTAACTAATCTTGACCAGCTGCCGCACTTCGGTTTTAAGGTCTGTGCCTTTCCGGTAAAAGTGCAAAACGCGGGTGCCGGCTGGGTGCGCGCGGTTGCCTTCGTTCCTGATTGAAATAAAGAGGAGGTATCATGGCAAAAAATTTGATTACTGGCGGCTTCGGGCTTTTTGGAACCTATCTGGCCAGGGAGCTGCTGGCCGATGGAGAAGAAGTATTTCTGTTTCAAAGAAGAAGCGATTTGCCACCCAGCGCTGCCGACCTTGAAGGCAGTGTGGAAATTCACAGCGGCGATATCAGTAACTGGGTGCAGGTACTTGAGGTATTGAAAAAATACGATATCGATACCGTATACCATACCGCAGCTTTGCTAAGTAAAGACTGCGAGCATAGCGCCGCCAATGGTTTTAGAGTAAACGTGGTGGGAACCGTAAATATCCTGGAGGCGGCCCGCTTTCTTGGTGTGAAAGATGTCGTCTTCGTTAGTTCGGGTGCTACTTATGGATTAAAGAATCCTCCCAAGCAGGTATTCAATGATACCCTCCAGAATCCGGAAAACATGTACACCACCACCAAAGTATGCTGCGAGCGGCTCGGGGAACAGTACTACCGACAGTACGGCGTTAATTTTCGGGCCATAAGGTACGCTATGGTTGTTGGCCCAACCCGCCAGATTTCTTATTACTATGGCGACTGGTCAGGAATAACCGAAAGAACGGCCCAGGGACAGCCATACGTTGTCCACTCCAACCCCGATGCTCCCTGCGCTTACATCTATATTAAAGATGCCGTGAGGGCGATGGTAGAGCTCAAGAAGGCGGAGGAAAGCCGGTTGCGACAACGAGTTTATAACGTCCATGGCTTCATGGCCACTCTCTCCGAAGTAGCGGAACAGATAAAGAAACACATCCCCGATTCACAGATTACCTTTGACTGGGACAAAAGTGATGCCATGAAGACGGCAAACAGCGGGGTCAGCTACGAGATGGATAATACGGTTGCCTTTGAGGACTTTGGTTATCAGACTCAATATTCTGTGAAGGAAATGGTGGATGATTTCATCAAGGAGGTCAGGGCCAGCCGAGCCAATCAGGCATAATAGAAATAGGCATAATCACTGTAAACAAGGTGTCCATTTAGAAAAATTTTTAAAGTTCTGTTCGTCTGAAATAAGGAGGGGATAATGCCATCTTTGAAAGAAATTCAGGAATGTGGTACGGAATTGGAAACCTGGCTTCGTATGCGGGTTCACCCCATAGCGGTTAAGATGCTGAAAAGCGTAGATGAGGTTCCCGAAGACGCCATCGTTCCAACTCGGGACTGGGGCCATAAATATTCTTTATGCCAGAGCTTTGCCAAGTCCCAACGTGCCAATGCGACCATCGCCATGTTTAAAGAGGATATGTGGTGTTTTGAGCCTGTCCTTGGCCTGGGCTTTGCCGAACGCATTCCCTACTTTCTGGAAGGAAGGCATCGCTACCCGGACAGTGTCAGAAAGCTCGAGGATGCTGCCATATGGTGTCAGAACATGCCCTATCTGGAATATGGTGCTTATAAAGGCATAGTTTCGGCGCCGGTCAACACCTGCAGTTTCATGCCTGATGTCATCGTCATGCATGTTACCGGTGCGCAGGCAAGCCAGCTTCTAATCATCAAAAACTGGATTGATGGCAAAGACCTGTACTGCCAGCTGTCAGGGCATGCGGCCTGCGTTTATGCGGTCGTCCCCTCACTGCTGAAACGCGAATGCGCTGTCTCCATCCCCTGTAAGGGAGACCGCCGGCTGGCTTCTGCCCAGGATGATGAAATCCTCTTTACATTGGTACCGGAGTTGCTCCCTGATTTTATCGCCGGTTTGAGGTTCCTGCAGGAGAATGGATGGGGATTGCCAATCACTCAGGAGTACAAAGAAGAGTATGACCTTAAACCAGCCTACGCCAAGCTCGGAGAGATGCTGGGCGTGGACGTGAAAAAATCGCCACCGCGCGAACAGAAGTATCAAAAAATCTAACCGGTAAATAATTTTATGCAACCAGGAGGCCACTGATGCAGTTAATAGATACTCATGTAATGATGGAATCCCTTAGCCTTCAGGATTTAGAGGCTATGTCGGCATCCGGTGTCAAAGCCCTTATCGCCGACGCCGCTGGCGGAATGGACTACGCCACGTCAGCTCAGGCAGCGCTAAATTATTTTGAACATACGCTGGTCGGAGAAACCAAGCGCGCTTCCGATTACTTCATAGATGTCCATGTTATCTTGGGCATTAACATGATGGCCATTCCTGCCGACTACGAGAAGATACTTGACGCCTTGCCTGAATACTTGAAACGAGAGAGAGTGGTAGGCGTCGGGGAAATCGGTCTGGAACCGAAATCTGGTACCTGTCCTGATCTGAGCAAGCAGGAAGAGATTTTAAAAGCAGAGCTCAGGATGGCTAAAGAGCATAATAAGGCAGTTATATTACATTTACCGTCAGCAGAAAGAACCAGCTGGATTGAGCGGTATATCAAGCTTATTGACGACGCTGGACTTGACCGGGGTAAAGCGATTATCGTTCATTCGGATGCCAGCACCACCAAAATAACCACCGAAGCAGGCTGTATTGCCGGTCTTTCGGTGCTGCCCATGCGCAGAATCACCCCCGAGGACGCGGCCAAAATAGTCGCGGAAAATGACATGAGCCGCATATTGGTCAGCAGTGATAACCGCATCCGCCATCGTTCCGACCCTCTCTCTGTGCCAAGGATAGCCGTGCAGATGCGGCGACTGGGCTTAAGCGAAGCAGATGTAGAAAAGGTCCTGTTCGACAACCCGAATAAAGTTTTTAATCTGGGCATTTGACGCCATCTGATGACGCCGGTGGATGAACAGATAAAGTCGGCAATGTTGGGGAGGATGAAATGAGCCTTGAAGAGGCACTGGTAGATAAGGCAATCTCAATCAATTTTGATGATTTGCCCCCTGAAGTGGTCATGGCCTGCAAAAAGAGTGTCGTTGACCTTATAGGTGTGGCGATTGCTGGTTCAACCACGCCGGTGGCAAAAAAGTTATTCGAAGTAGTCAGCCAGTGGCAGGGAAAACCGGAGAGCAGTATTTTCCTTCAGAATATGGCCATCCCGGCCCATGACGCTGTTTTTGTCAACGCCACAATGGCACGCGCCTTGGATTTCAATCAGTATCACTTCAGCACCGGAACGCAGCCTCCCCCAACCATGGTGCCGGTAGCGCTGGCCACGGCGGAACTTGGCGGTAAAGTCAGCGGCAGAGATTTTATCGGCGCGGTCACCATCGGCTCGGAGGTCATGTGTCGCATGCGCATGGTCCCCGACTATTGTTCCGGGTTGAGCGGATGGGTGGGAGATGTTTGCGGTATCTTTGGCGGGGCTATAACGGCGGGAAAGCTGATGGGATTTAACTCCGAACAGATGCTAAATGCGCTGGGATTAGCCTACAGTCAATCCGCCGGGAATGTTCAGGGCGTACGCGATGTCGGCGGTGGAGCTACCCTGTCACTTCAGC
>JBARQF010000312.1:0-4546 GCA_049643605.1 Dehalococcoidales bacterium | reverse complement strand
TCCATGGCGTCGACGATGAGGTCGCAATCGCCGACCAGTTCCGCAACGTTCTCCCCGGTTATGGTCTCGGCAATGGCTTCCACTTTGATATCTTTGTTCAGGCCTTTCAGCTTCTGCATGGCGGAGTCGGTTTTTCTTTTGCCAATGTCCCCGTCACCATGCATAATCTGCCGGTTCAGATTGCTCAGCTCAATGGTGTCGTGGTCGACGATTCGTATGTTGCCGACGCCGGCGACGGCCAGATAAACGGCTATCGGGGAACCAAGACCGCCGGCACCGGCCACGAAAACCCTGGCCTTTTTCAGTTTCTCCTGCCCGTCCTGGCCCAGGCCTTTCAACATAATTTGACGGTCATACCTTGTCAGTTCGTCCCTGGTTAACATTTTGGCACTCTCCTTTTTTCGGACAGGACCATTCACGGATGCAAAGCTATACTTTAAATTGTATCAAGTAACAGGAGGGAATGAAAGGCAAAGGTGTATAATGCAAATCATAATTCCATATCAGGTCGAATCATACTAGCAGTGTGCCCCGCCATCGTGTAAAATATGGAACGTGGAAAGCGAGTTCCGTAAGATACCCGGTGTGGACAGAGTCCTGGCCGACAAACGGCTGGGGTCGCTCGTCAAGACCTATCCCCATGACCGGCTGGTAAATCTGGTGCGGCAACACCTGGAACAGGAGCGAGCGGCTGTTGCCGCCGGGAAGAAGGCTTCGGCGCTGTCAAAAATCGCGGCCGCGGTATACAGTCAGGTGAAGGCAATGGAGATACCCGGCCTGCGACCGGTGGTTAATGCCACCGGCGTCATTCTGCATACCAACCTTGGTCGTGCCCCGCTGAGCCCGGAGGCAACCGCGGCGATGGATACCGTGGCCCGGGGTTACTCCAATCTGGAGTTCAATCTGGATAGCGGCGCACGAGGTTCGCGGCAGGTGCATGTGGAGTCGCTCCTGCGTGAGCTCACCGGCGCTGAGGCGGCTCTGGTGGTGAACAATAATGCGTCGGCGGTGCTGCTGGGGCTGACGGCACTGGCGAAAAGAAGCGAGGTAATCGTCTCCCGTGGGCAGGCGGTGGAAATCGGGGGTGGCTTTCGCATTCCCGATGTGATGCGGCAGAGCGGCGCCAGGCTGGTCGAGGTAGGGACGACCAACTGCACCTATAGCAGCGATTATGAGCAGGCAATCGGCCCGCGGACGGTGGCCCTGATGCGGGTTCATTCCAGCAACTTCCGGCTCATGGGCTTTACCAGCGAGGTGGAAATAGAGGAACTGGTAGCGCTGGCGGAGCGCCGCGACTTGTTCGTCTTCGATGACCTGGGCAGTGGCTGTTTTCTGGATACGACCGGGTTCGGGCTGGCTCCCGAGCCGATGGTGCAGCGCAGCATAGCCCTCGGCGTTGGGCTGGCCTTCTTTTCCGGAGACAAGCTGGTTGGCGGGCCGCAGGCGGGGATTATCGTGGGCAGGAAGCAATTGGTGGATAAACTGCGAAAGCACCCGCTGGCCCGGGCGGTACGCATTGATAAGGTACGAATCGCCGGGCTGGCAGCAACTCTTCTTCATTACCTGAAAGGAGAGGCAACCAGCAAGATACCGGCATGGCGAATGATAGCCGCGTCTTTAGAGGATATTAAAAAGAGGGCTGAAAAATGGGCGGAGGCGCTCGGCAACAGGGCATGCGTGGTGGATGGTGAGACGATGGTCGGCGGTGGCAGCCTGCCCGGAGGAACCCTGCCCACCAGGCTGGTCGCCATCGGAGATGGAAAAGACCGCAGTCTGGCGCAGCGGGCGGCTCGCAAGCTGCGCGCGCGGGAAATACCGGTGGTGGGAAGGATTGCCGATGACATCCTGCTTCTGGACCCGCGTTCGGTGCTTCCCGAAGAGGATGAGATAGTGCTGAAAGCACTCCGCGACCTGTCTTCTGATTTTCATCGCGCTCGATAACCAGGGGCAAACGATATGTACGTTCTGGGCACGGCAGGCCACATTGACCACGGCAAATCGGTTCTGGTGCAGGCGCTTACCGGAATCGACCCGGACCGTCTGCGCGAGGAAAAAGAGCGCGGCATGACCATAGACCTCGGCTTTGCCTGGCTGAAGCTGCCCAGCGGACGCGAGGTGGGCATCGTTGACGTTCCCGGGCACGAACGGTTTGTCAGGAACATGCTCGCCGGCGTGGGGGGCATTGACCTGGCGATGCTTATTGTGGCCGCCAACGAGGGCATCATGCCGCAGACCAGGGAGCACCTGGCGATTGTCGACCTGCTGGAGATAAGCAACGGAATCGTCGTCATCACCAAAAAGGATTTGGTTGATGAGGAACTGTTGAGCCTGGTCCGTATGGAGGTGGAAGAACTTGTCAACACCACCACCCTGTCCGGTGCGCCTGTAATTGCCGTTTCCGCGCTCACCGGAGAAGGTCTGCCGGAACTGGTGGCCATGATTGATGAGCTGCTTAATTCCACAGAGCCGCGGCGCGATTTGGGCCGGCCCAGGCTGGCCATCGACCGTGTCTTCACCATGGCCGGTTCGGGCACCGTGGTTACCGGAACATTGATTGACGGCTCGCTTTCCGTGGGACAGGAAGTAGAGATTGTACCCCCGGCCTTGAAGTCGCGCCTGCGTGGACTGCAGTCGCACAAAACGCGCCTTGACACCGCCACTCCCGGGAGCCGGGTGGCGGCAAACCTGGTGGGCATAAATACTGCCCAGCTGCAGCGCGGTGACGTAGTAACCAGGCCCGGAGGGCTAACTCCCGCCACGCTGCTGACGCTGAATCTGCAGTTGCTTGGCTACCTGCACCGACCCTTGAAGCACGGCACCACCGTCAGCTTCCATACCGGCGCGGCGGAGGCAATGGCCAAAGTCCGCTTGCTGGAAGGAGACGAACTTAAGCCGGGACAGTCTACCTGGGCACAGGTAACACTTGACCGGCCGACGGCGGCGGTTAACGGCGACCACTTTATTATCCGCTCTCCGATGGAGACCCTCGGTGGTGGTAGAATCGTCGAGGCGCCGGCGAAAAGGCTCCGCCGCTTTCGACCTGATGTTATTGAGAACCTGAAAGCTAAAGAGACGGGGACCGCCGACGAAATGGTGCTGGCGCTGGTAGCCACAAAACAACCCCTGGCGACCTCGGTACTGGTGTCCGAGCTCAACCTGAAAGCCGATGAAATAAAAGATGCGGTTGGTAACCTTGTCGAGCAGGGGAAGGCGTTTGACCTTGGCGAGGAAGACCACCCCCTGCTGGTGACAGCAGGAAAATGGGAAGGCTTTATACAGATAACGACCACAACCCTTCAGGAATACCACCGTAAGTTCCCGACTCGTCTGGGCATGCCAAAGTTAGAGCTGGGGAGCCGGCTGAAACTGGGGGCACATGCGGCCACTGCCATCCAGAAACTGGCGGCACAGGGTGTCGTCGTTGATGAAGGAATGCTGGTTCGGTTGCCGGCCCACCAGATACAGCTGACCCAGGCCCAGCAGGCGAAGATAGGCGCTTTTCTCCGCTCGCTTGCTGGAAATCCTTATGCCCCGCCCGGCGACCTCATTCCCGAGCCCGACCTGCTCAACCTGCTCATTGAACAGCGCCGGGTGGTGAAAATAAGCAATGACGTGGTCTTTGCCGCTTCGGCTTATGATGAGATGGTGGCAAAGGTGACCGCTCGAATCAGGGCGCAGGGACAGGTGACGCTGGCGGAAGCGCGGGACATGTTTCAGACCAGTCGCAAATACGCACAGGCGCTGCTGGAGCACCTTGACGGGAAGAAGATAACCCGTCGGGTTGGTGACGTGCGTGTGCTATACTAATAACTATTTCAAAGTAGTATAATTTTCATTACTCGGCACGGGGAGGTATCTGATATGTGGGACTGGATTACGACCAACAGCTGGTGGCTCTTTATTGTCTCTGCATTTGCCCTGATTATTCTGCTGATTATAAAAGGCCGTGTTCAAGTCAGGCTTGAAGGCCTGGTATCAGAAGCACACTCCACGGGAATACACAGAGGCATAAATATCGCCTTCTGGTGCCTGGAAGGTATCGCGCTGATACTTATCGGGGTGACGGGAATCGCCATTATCCTGTCCGAAGAGGGCGTCTACAGTGTGATAACGGTGGCAATGGTCCAGCAGTGGTTTCTGGCACACGGTACCCGCGTTCTAATCATCCTGCTGGTGGGGTTTGTGCTGTGGTATCTCCTGAGGAAGTTCCTCCCTTTGCTGGTGCAGCGCTCCATGGCCAAGCCAAAGCGGGGTGAGAGCCGGGAAGGGATGAAAAAGAGAGCCGGTACCCTTCAGGGTGTCTTCATGGGATTGGGTAAAGTACTGATTATTTTGCTCATCGTTTTCATGGTTCTATCGGAGCTGAATATTCCCATTGGCCCGATTCTGGCTGGCTTGGGTATTGTTGGTATTGCCGTTGGCTTTGGTGCCCAGTACCTCATCAGGGACCTCATTGCCGGCATCTTCATTCTTATGGAAAACCAGTATCGCGTGGGTGATGTGGCCAAAATGGCTGAAATCGCAGGCATGGTGGAGGATATAACCC
>JBARQF010000311.1:0-1626 GCA_049643605.1 Dehalococcoidales bacterium | reverse complement strand
CCTTTCGAAGGCACAGGCAGACCGCTCCATAGATCTGGTGCTCAACCTGGATAACGTTAAAGACATATCCGAACTGGCCAAGATAATCAACTTCCCTTGACAAAGCAGGGCGGGCGGTTTAGCATTTCTTTGAGGTCGTGCTAGACGGGGAGCTAGCGGTGCCCTGAACCTGCAATCCGCTACAGCAGGGTTGAATTCCGGCTTGAGGCTCTTGTCTGGTAGGACTACTCTGGTCAAGCGGTGTTGAAGGCCGGGTCCTGCGCGGCGGAAGGCTATGAATCCCGTCAGGTCCGAGAGGAAGCAGCGGTAAATGGTATTTTCCGGGTGCCGCAGGATTGCCTGGCTGGAGCTGGCTGGCCTGAGCAAGCTATTGGACAGAGTCGAGGGCAGGTGCACGGCCTCACTATTTCCATGAACCGTTTCATGGGCAGGTTTAATTTGGAAAAGGAATCGCTTCTGGCCGAAACCAAGAATTTGCTGCGCCGCTCTGATTTGAGGGCACGGAAAAGGCTGGGTCAGCACTTCCTCATCGATGGCAGCGTTCAGGAGCAGATACTTTCTGCGGCCGAACTCACCGCAGACGATACCGTTCTGGAAGTAGGCCCGGGACTGGGAATTATGACCCGAGAACTCGCCCGAAAAGTCCGACGGGTCATCGCCATTGAGCTTGACGACAAGCTGGCTGCCTTTCTAAAGCAGGAAATGGCTTCTCTTCCCAATGTTACCATTATCAACCAGGATATCCTCAAGGTTGAACCGGCGGTTTTATTACCTGAGCCAGAACTTTACAAGGTGGTAGCCAACCTTCCCTACTACATCACTTCTCCTGTCCTGCGCCACTTTCTGGAAGCTGCCATAAAGCCAGGCCTTATGGTGGTGATGGTGCAGAAAGAAGTGGCCGAGACCATTGCTGCCGGGCCGGGTAAAAGAAGCCTCCTCAGCATCAGCGTGCAGCTTTACGGCCAGCCCAGGATTATCAGCCAGGTGCCGGCGAGAGCCTTTTATCCGGCGCCAGAGGTCGATTCCGCCATACTGCGCATTGACCTGTATTCAAAGCCGGCGGTGGCAGTGGACGACACCGCGAGTTTTTTTGAAACGGTCAGAGCTGGCTTCGCCAGCCCCCGCAAGCAGCTCGCCAATTCTCTGGCGCAGGGACTAAGCTGGCCCAAGGCCGATGCACTTAACGTGTTAGCGGAAGCCGGCATAGCGTCGCCGCGCCGTGCCGAGACCCTCACCCTTGAGGAGTGGGCACAATTGTGGCAGGCATATAAAAAAGGGCAGAGGGAGAAGGAGGCATGCTGACCATCCTGGCACCGGCCAAGCTGAATTTAACCCTCGAGGTGCTGGTCAAGCGCCCCGATGGCTACCACGAAATCAGGAGCGTCATCCAGACCATCAGCCTCTGCGACCGACTCAGTTTTGAAGCCAGCCGGTCAGTGGATATCCGGTCAGATTCCCCGCAGTGGTCGGCGGAGAAAAGCCTCGTTTCACGAGCGGTCAACCTGGTGCGAGAGGCAACAGGCGTCAGCCAGGGAATAGCCATGGAGGTTGAGAACCGCATTCCCCTGATTTCGGGATTAGGCGGCGACAGCAGCGCCGCGGCGGCCACCCTGCGCGGCCTTAACC
>JBARQF010000310.1:0-1537 GCA_049643605.1 Dehalococcoidales bacterium | reverse complement strand
GCTGTCTTCCACGGTGACGATGGCGCCGGTCTCTTTCGCAGCCTTGATTATCGCCTCTTCGTCAATCGGCTTGAGGGTGTGCATGTCCAGCAGGCGTACATTTATACCTTCTTTGGCCAGCGTGTCGGCGGCTTCCAGTGTGTCGGAGAGCATCATGCCGGTGGAGATAATCGTAGCATCGCTGCCATCGGTTAGCGTCACCGCCTTCCCACGTTCGAACGGGAAGTCATCGCGGTATATGGGTGGCACGGGGGGGTTTGAGATGCGCACAGCTACCGGCCCGACATGCTCGGTTATTGCCCTGGTCATTTTCTTTGTCGACACGGGGTCGGCGGGGGAAACGAGCACCATGTTGGGGATGGCGCGCAGGGCGGCGATTTCCTCTATCATCTGGTGAGACCCACCCATGAAAGGCCAGAGCATACCGGAGTTGCAGAGGACGATTTTGACATTTAACTTATCAAAGGCAATGTTCTGCCGTATCTGGTTATACGCCCGACCAACGGCAAAGATGCTGTGGCAGTGGGTGAACGGCAGGTAGCCACCCCCCGCCAGACCGGCGGCGGTGGTGATGAGGTTTGCCTCGGCAATGCCGACATCGTAAACCCGGTCAGGGTGCTCTTTCTCTAGCTGGTCGCCTGCGGCACCGTGGGGAAAATCGCCGTACAGGAGTACTATCTTATCGTTTTTCTGGGACAGCTCCGCCATTTCCTCGTGGTAAGCCTGGTACATGGCTTTCATCTCACCCAGTGGTTCCAGCACATAATTCAGTTTCATTTTTCACTCCCTTATGGTCTTTTTGTTATTGGCGCGGGGCTGCTTATTTGAGCGCCTTCATCGCTTCGGCGTACATTTCGTCGGAAATACTGCCGAAATGCAGGTTCTTGTGCTCGAAAGAGGGCACTCCCTTGCATTTGATGGTATGGGCGATGATGGCGTGTGGCTTGCCCTTGACCTTGTCCGCGTTTTCCAGAGCGGTGAGAATGGCTTCGAAGTCGTGGCCGTCAATCTCGGTGGTATCCCACCCGAACGCTTTCCATTTATCCGCCCACGGCATCATGTTTAGCCTTTCCTCAACCGTGCCGCCGGACTGGAATTTATTATGGTCGAGGATGGCGACGAGGTTGTCCGCTTTATAGTGGAGCGCCGCCATGACTGCTTCCCATATCTGTCCTTCATTGCTCTCTCCGTCCCCGATGATACAGAAGACGCGGTAGCGGGGGACGGCGCGGCCGGACGAATCCCCGGGGGCACCGATACGGGCCGCCAGCGCCTGACCCAGGGCAAAGGATAGTCCTTCGCCCAGCGAACCGCCGGAATATTCGACACCGGGCACAATCCGCTCCGTATGTGCCTGCAGGGTGGCTCCCATCTGGCCATAGGACTGGTACAGCTCTTTCGAAAAGTAGCCGGCTTCACCGAGGGCGGCATAGACTGTCTCACAGCAATGGGCTTTGGAAACGATGAGCCGGTCCCTGTCCGCCATTTCCTGGTTTTTAGGGTCTAGTTTCATGTGGTGGAAGACCAGCGCGGTGAT
>JBARQF010000309.1:0-6612 GCA_049643605.1 Dehalococcoidales bacterium | reverse complement strand
AATGGCGATATGATTACCGGGCAGGGCCGGCCGCCAAAAAGCAATGAAAAATACTTCAGCCTCCTGCAGATACTGGCCATTAATAACATCAACCCCGAGAAGTCCAGAGAGCGGCCTCATTTTGGCTCGCTCACCCCCACCTTCCCTGACCGGGCCATCAATCTGGAACATTCACCCAGCGAGCTGTCCACCCGCCTGATAAACATGATCTCACCGATAGGTCGCGGGCAGAGGGGTTTGATTGTCTCCCCACCCAAGGCGGGTAAAACAATGCTGCTCAAAGCCATCGCCAATGCCACCGCGACCAACTATAAGGACATTCATTTGCTCGTCTGCCTCATCGGCGAGCGCCCTGAGGAAGTCACCGATATGAAACGCTCCGTCAAAGGGGAAGTAATCGGCGCCACCTTCGACCAGGAGGTGGAGAACCAGACCCGCGTCGCTGAACTGGCTCTGGAGAGAGGCAAGCGCCTCGTGGAAAGCGGGAAGGATGTATTTATTCTCCTGGACGGTATCACCCGCCTTACCCGTGCCTACAACCTGGCCATGCCGTCGAGCGGACGTACCCTTTCCGGCGGCATTGACCCCGTGGCGCTCCACCCCGCCAAGCGTTTCTTCGGCGCCGCCCGAAACACCGACGAGGGCGGCAGCCTGACCATCCTCGCCACCTGTCTTGTTGACACCGGCAGCCGCATGGACGACCTCATCTACGAAGAGTTCAAGGGCACCGGTAATATGGAGCTCCATCTCGACCGGCGGCTGGCAGAACGCCGCATCTTCCCGGCTATGGACATCCAGCGCAGCGGCACACGCCGGGAAGAACTGCTCGTTGATGAAAACAGCCTGAGCAAGATATGGCTGCTGCGGCGCATGGTCGCCATGATTTCCTCTGACTCACCCAACTTCGTTGATGCCACCGAGCGCATTATCGACCGCATGCGTAAAACGAAGGACAACGCCGAGTTTCTGGACAGCCTGAACAAGGAGACGTAAATTACCCTGCCATACGATGGTATTTACTGCGGCGGCAAAACCATCCTGAATCTCCAAGGCAATCTCCCGGAAAGAACTGGCCGATGAATGATGAGAGCACCGCCCGAGGAAAGAGACTTTCACCCGGCCTTATAGCCGGCCTGTCCGTGGCGCTGCTTGTCGGCGTTTCATTGTTCATTCGGGCCTATCTCCCGCATGAGCAAGTCTTCAGCGGCGACTATATCAGGTTTTCCAGTATTGATGCCTACTTCCATATGCGATTAATAGACAGCCTGGTACACAACTTCCCCAACCTCATTGATTTTGACCCGTACCTGCTCTACCCCTCTGGCATAAACCTGGGTAACATCCATTTCTTTGACTGGTTTCTGGCGGGCATAATATGGGTCTTCAGCCTTGGCTCACCGACACAGCATACCGTTGATGTCATCGCGGTATTTTTCCCGGCTGTATTAGGCGCACTGACCGTTATTCCGGTTTACTTCATCGGCAAGGAGCTATTCGGGCGCGGGGCCGGCGTTATCGCGGCCGGTCTTATCGCGATGCTACCCGGCGAATATCTGGGGCGCTCAATTCTCGGCTTCACCGACCACCACGTTGCCGAGACGCTGTTTTCCACTGTCACCATGATGTTTCTCATTATGGCAATCAAACGGGCACAGGCCAGCGGCCTGATGATTCAGCACCTCTGGAACCGGGACTGGAAAGTAATCCGTAAACCTATCATCTACAGCTTGCTCACCGGCCTCTCTCTTGGTATCTACCTGGTGACCTGGATAGGTGGTTTGCTCTTCGTTTTCATCATCCTTCTCTACTTTTTCATACAGTTCATCATCGACCACCTGAAAAGAAACAGCACCGATTACCTTCTGCCGGCAGGCACAGCTGCGTTCCTTATCGCCTTGATAATATACGTGATATTCGTCGGCGGCACGTTCACCTCCAGGTCTGCCAGCGTGATGCCGTGGCTCTCTCTGCTCATCGGGGCGGCTCTCCCGACCATTCTGCATTTCATATCCCGAAGATTTACCGCCTGGAAGATTAAATCACGCTATTACTACCCCATTTCGCTGTTCGGACTGGTGATAGTGGCTTCTCTCATCTGCTACGCGATTTTCCCTAATTTTGTGAGAAACGTATTCGACGTTTTCAATCTGCTGGCAGTGCGCACCATAATTGAGATGCAGCCTTTCCTTTATCCGCGACAGGAATGGACTGCTTCGCTCGCCTGGGGTAATTTTAATACCAACCTTTTCCTTTTCCCGGGTATACAATCGCTGCCAAAATGGTTTCAGTGGATTCCCGGACTCAGCTTGATATCTCTGGTTGTACTGGTCGTAAATGCTATTAGACACGGTGATTTCAGTAAAAATAGCCTGCTGATATGGAGCCTGGTAATATTACTGGCAACCCTTGGACAGCGCCGCTTTGCCTACTATCTGGCCGTCAATGTAGCTCTGTTGACCGGTTATATCTCCTGGCAATTTTTCAAGATTAATCGAGATATCCACCCCAAAGTTAAGTATTTGAACGCCGCTGTTGCCATCCCCGCGATTCTGCTCCTTGTTTTCGTTTTCTCCGCCAACCTGCCCCCGGCAATAGTAGCTATTTCGGTAGCGTTACTCATCGCCTATATCGGCTGGCAATTGCTCCAAGCCCTGGAGGTTTTACAGGTTTCCAGCCCCAAACCCGGGCCGCAAATAAAAATCAAGCACAAAAAAAGGCCGCCAGCAGGGCCTACACCGACGCTATACTACATCAACATCGCTGTGGTAACAATTATTTTGTTTTTCCTCGTCTTCTTCCCCAACATAACTCCGGCCAGGGCCGTTGCCTCCGAGGTGCACTATGCCCCGCCCCATGCCTGGGTAAATGCTCTGGCCTGGATGAAGGAAAATACGCCGGAGCCTTTTGACGATTCGAGTTTCTACTACCAGATATACGAGCCTCCCCCCCCTGATAAACAATACGATTATCCTGATTCCGCTTATGCCGTAATGGCCTGGGTCGACTACGGCTACTGGATAACCCGCATTGCCCAGCGACCGGTCAACCGCACGCCGGGTCCAGGTGGATTTTACGTAGCCAATTTCTTTCTTTCCCAGGATGAAAACTCGTCTCAGGAAATAGAGTGGAAAACGAAGTGGGAACAGGAAGCGATTCCGGAAAGCGCGATAATCGATAAACTGGATGCTAAATATATCGTGCTTGACAGTCAGACCACAATGAGCAAGCTCTGGGCGCTGACCTTCTGGTCAGAACAGGAGCAAACGAAATATTTTGAGACCTACCTGGAACCCCACCCGGATGAGGAAAATACGCTTGTCGGGACAGTGTATCTGCACCCTGAATACTACCGGTCACTGGCGGTCAGGCTATATAACTTTGATGGCAAGGCCGTGACCCCGCAGCAGGTAAAGGTCGTTTCCTTCCAGGTAAGACCCCTGAAGGAAGGGGGCACCGTTAAAGTAATCGACGACGAACAATTTTTCCCCAGTTATGAAAAAGCACAGAGCTACATATCAGAGCAAGAATCGGGGCAGTTCCAGGTCGTTGGAGACTCGCCGCTTCTCAGTCCGGTGCCCCTGGAAGCATTAAAGAACTACAAACTGGTATACAGCTCTCCTGAATCCACCTATTTTCCCGGTGTGGGCAATGTGCCCTCGGTAAAAATATTCGAATATTTGAAATAAATGTCGCTTTGTGGTGCTTATTCTCACTTGACAAATAAAGAGGAAAACCCAATTATTTAGCCAGGGAAACGGAGGTTCTATCACATGCAGATAAGGAAGACTTACCAAGAGGTTAATCCCGAACTGCTCTATGCCGAAATAAGGGATTTCACCCTGAAGCAGGAGATTGTTCTGGGCGAGGAAAAGATGGAAACATACGCCCTGCCCAGCGATACCTCTTCATTCATCACGCGGGGTACACTGACCTTCAGAGTCCAGGGCGAGTCTGGCAAGGGAAAGGAATGCCTGCGGGCTCACGTCGTTGGCTCAGCTAAAACGGAAACCAAGGTAATGCTGGACAGTGATGATAAGCTCTTCTCTCCGGAGAAGTTGTCGGCACTGCAGGAGGACCTGAACTTCATCTTCGGGTCATACGAGGTGAAATAAGGGTTATAACCCCGAGGCGAGCCGGTACATGTTCTCGTAGGCCTTCCCAAAATCGGGGTTATCTTTCTCCAGCCTGCTTTTCAACGTTTTCATTCGCCGTATAAATGCGTCCCGGTCCTTATTTTTCACCATTTCCGCCCACTCCGCCACCTTCCCCTGAAACAGTGCCTCAATGTCCGGAACGCCGGGCAAATTCATCTGGATAGAGGCATACAGCTCCGGGTTCTCCGAGATAACACTTTCCACCAGGGTCAGCAGCACTTTATAGGTAATACCACCGAGCTTTGTTGGCTGCACCATCTTATTCGAGTTCAGGAGCGTATCGCCAGCGACTATGGCAATGAAATGAGAGAGCCCGAGAATGACAGCCATTTTATCGTCGTGCTCTTCGGGCGTCATCAGGCTGACGCTGGCACCCCTTTTTTCCAGGTAATCCCCGACCTTCTCTGCCAGTACCCCCTCTTCGCTGCCGGTCGGCGCCAGCACGAAATTCTGGCCGGAAATCCCCTTGGCCCCCGGGCCAAAGAGCGGGTGTGTCCCCAGTACCTGCTTGGTCTTCAGATGCCGGTGCATGGCAGCTACGGGCATAGCTTTCACCGAGGTAACGTCAACCACCACCTGCTCCGGCTGGATATGGGGGGCCAGTTCGACAATAATATCCTCGAAAGTATCAATCGGCACCGAGAGCAATATGACTTCAGCGTCTTTGACCGCCTCTACATTTGAACCAGCGTCAACGCCAAGCTCCTTTTTTGCCTCCCTGATTTTGCTTTCGGTGCGGCCACTGATTATCACCTCATTGCCTTCGTCCAGTAAATGGCGGGCAAACCACCGCCCCATTTTTCCCGAACCGCCAACTATGGCAACCTTCACTAACACACCTCAGTTCTATCTTTTCGCCTTCGGATACGAGCCCAGCACCTTGAGAAAAATTGTAAACTTCTCCACATTTGCCAACGCTTCGCGGGCAGCGGTATCTTCGCGGTGACCATCAAAATCAAGATAAAAATTATACTGCCAGGGCTTCTGCCTTGTCGGCCTGGACTCCAGCTTGGTCAGATTGATGCTGCGGCGGGAAAGTTCACCGAGCGCCTCATACAGGGCGCCGGGCTGGTTCTTCGTCGAAAAAACAATCGATGTTTTATCGTCCCCGCTTGGCGGTGAGTCTTCCCTGGCCAGGATAAAGAACCGGGTGAAATTGTGCGGGTTATCCTCTATCTCTCTGGCAATTACCTTCATGCCATATATCTCTGCGGCCCGGGCGCTGGCAATGGCGGCGCTGTCCGTTAATCCCTGTTCCTTAATCATCTTGACGCTGCCCGCAGTATCATAGCTGGGAATCAGCGTCGCGTTAAGATGCTTCAGGAAATTACGGCACTGCGCCAGCGCCTGGGGATGGGAGTAGACCTTCTTCACCGTATCCAGGCCGGCGTCAGGACTGGCGATGAGACAGTGGATGACTCTCACCTCAGTCTCGCCGCAAACATGCAGGTTGGATTCCAGCATAAGGTCATAAGACCGGCTGATGCTCCCCTCCAGCGAGTTTTCCACCGGTATCACGCCAAATTGCACCCCTTCCTCCTCCACCGATTTGAATACCCCTTCCAGTGTTTCACGAGGCCGGCCCTCAATTGACGTGCCGAAGAACTGGAATGCGGCTTCCTCGCTGTAGGCGCCCGCCTCGCCCTGGAAGGCGACCGTAACGCCCTCTTTATTTTTGCAGGCAGCGATGATGCGCCCGTAGATGTTTTTCAGTTCTTCCCCGCCAATGTCGATATTTTGCTCCCGGGCAATGCGTTTGACGTGTTCCAGGACCTTTTTTTCTCTTTCCCGGTCCTCAATCGACCTACCCTTTGCCCGCTTGCCTCTGCCTATCTCCTCGGCAATGCGTATCCGCTCGCCAATTAACCCGGTGATTCTGGCGTCCACGTTATCAATTTGCTTCCGCAGCTCTTCTAAACTCATGACAACACCTTCGGTATAAGCCCTGCCTGCAGGACGAAATCGGATATGGTAACCGCCATCATCGCTTCCACCCCCGGCACCGCCCGCGGAACGATACAGGTATCATGTCGGCCTGTCACCGCGAGGCCGGTCTTGGTCATCTTCTGAATGTCCACCGTTTCCTGGCTTTTAGCGATGGAGGCGGTCGGCTTGACGGCCACCCTGACGACTACCGGCATGCCGGTGCTGATACCGCCGAGCACCCCGCCGGCGTTGTTGGTCCGGGTAACAATCCGGCCATCTTTGATATCATAAAGGTCATTATTCTGGGAACCTTTTATGCCAGCGACGGCGAAACCGGCACCGAACTCCACTCCTTTTACCGCCGGAATGGCGAACAGGGCTCTGGATAGCTCCCCGTCGAAATTATCGAAGACGGGCTCACCCAGTCCCGCCGGTAGATTAACAGCGATGCCCTCGATAATCCCGCCCAGGCTGTCTTTCTCCTGCTTTGCCTCTTCGATTAAACGCGTCATTTTCTGGACGGCTTCCGGGT
>JBARQF010000308.1:0-5818 GCA_049643605.1 Dehalococcoidales bacterium | reverse complement strand
GTCTCAAGGTCTCCGCTCTGCTCTCCTACGCCTATCAGTCGACAGTAAATAGGGGGAAAGACATGAGGGTGCTTGCCCAGTGCCCTGGATAGCTGGTGACCGGTGCGCAGTTCCGAGATTACGTCGTCCAGAACCCGCTTCAGTGCGCGGTTGGCCGCCTGTTCCTGCAGTAGTTCCAGTGAAGCGACGATATCAATGCCGGACTCCAGGAGCATGGCCAGCTGCCGGTATATCAATATGATATCGCCCGGCTTTACCCGGAACAGTCCGGCGGTCAGCTTTTCGACATTGAGAAAGGGGATGTACGGCTTGAGGCTTATTGCCTGATAGCCGGCATAGCCGAGCAGGTCATTGGCTGCCTCTTCATTTGTGGCCGGCAGCTTGCCTTTAACTATCTCTCCCTTTTCGTTATAGGCAATGTACTGGAAAACCATCTGTCTCTCCCCAGAGGTGCTCCTCCTCTACTTTGGTTGCGGCGAAATCTGGATGGGGCCTGCGGTCAGTCTACGGAGTAGGCGTTACGGAGAACTTCGGCCGGGGTGGTGAAATTCTCTTTGACCTTCAACATCCCATCTTTGACTAAAGGCACCATTCCCTCCTTAATCGCCTGGTTTCTGAGTTCGGCGGCGGTGGTACCCTTGAGTAACATCATGCGTATTTCATCGCTGACCTGTAAAATCTCAAATAGTCCGCTCCGGCCATGGTATCCGGTTTGGGAGCAGGACTTGCAGCCTTTGCCGCAAAGAAACTCCTGCCGGTTTTCCTCCACTTCTTTCTCATAGCTCATCTGCTCCACGAGTGGAATCGAGGTTAGCTGGGCGCAGTCGGGGCAGACCCGTCGTACCATACGCTGGGCGATGACGCCGATGAGCGCCGAAGCGACCAAAAAAGGCTCGATACCCAGGTCAAGGAGGCGGAACACCACGCCCACGGCATCGTTGGCATGTATCGAAGACAGTACCAGATGTCCGGTGAGCGCTGACTGGATGGCAATGCGGGCCGTCTCAGCATCGCGTATCTCACCGACCAGGATTACGTCAGGGTCAAGGCGCAGTATGGACCTGAGCCCGCTGGCAAAAGTGAGGCCAGCACGTGTATTGACCTGAATCTGATTGATGTCCTGAAACCGGTATTCCACGGGGTCCTCAATGGTGATGATGTTCCTCCCGGCGCAATCAAGGCAGTTCACCGAAGCGTAAAGGGTAGTGGTTTTACCGGCGCCGGTAGGGCCGCTGGCCAGAAGCATGCCGTACGGGATTTTGAGCATCTCTTCATATTTGGCCAGGCTCTGGGGCATGAAACCAAGGTCGGACAGGCTCAGGATGGCCTTGGATTTGTCGTGAAGCCTTAATGCCGCCATCTCACCGTACACGGTAGCCACCGTGCCGACGCGGATATCCATTGACTGCCCGCCTCGGGTACGTACTGAAAAATGGCCATCCTGCGGGCGATGATGGTCGGCAATATTCATATCGGCCAGAATCTTGATCCGGGAAATGAGAGAGGCGGCCGTTGATAGAGGCAAAGACAGCATGTTATGAAGCGTGCCATCGATACGGTAGCGTACCAGCAGCTTATCTTCCTGGGTTTGGAGATGTATGTCGGAGGCGCGAGCCTTAACCGCCTCGTCGATGATAAGGGTAAGCGCCCTGGCCACCGGTGCATCGGTTACCGTGTCCAGCTTGGCCGGCACCCCGGTTTCTTCAATTTCCTGCGAGATGCTGGCGATCTGCTTTTCAATCTCCTCATAGGACTGATAGTTGAAATCAATGGCATCCTGGACTTCTGCGGCACTGGCCTTCACCGGCACGATGTGCATCTGGCTCCGTGCGGCCAGTGCCTCCAATGCTATGATGTCGGAAGGGTTGGCCATGGCGACGTGAAGCACATTACCGCTTATTTCCAGAGGAATGGCGGAATGCTTTCTCGCCATAGTCTCGGGGATAAGGCGCAGCGCTTCGGGTTGAATGAGGTGTTTGCGAAGCCTGGTCCGTGGCGTCTCAGTTTTTGTTTCTGTAACAACTGTATCAGGCATCAAATGCTACTTCTCCCGTCCATCAGTATTGTTCCAGGTCACAGGAGTTATCTTATCTAGCCAGATGGCAATTGACAATAGCTCTTTGGTCATAGGTAATAAGACTTACTCCACTTTTGTATCCTTCCTTAAAGATAAGGATACAGCCGCGAGGCTAAATAAAAGGTAAAAATACAGGTCAATTTTCTTAACATTTTCTAAAACACGTATTCCAATGAGGTTTATTTAGAGATGGGGTGTTAATGATAAAAAAGCTGGAGAGAGGTATTGCCTCTCTCCAGCCATCTGTCTTTAATTAAGAATCAGTTTGCTTATTTGCCAGCGACCTTGTGGTTGGCCAGCTTCTCCAGTGCCAGCACCAGAGCGGAATGGTCGAGGTCACTGTCGCCCTGAGCCGCGAGGGCGTTGAAGAGTTCCTGGGCTACAGCACAACCTGGTAGGCTCATTCCCAGGCTGCGCGCTCCCTGCAGAGCGTTGTTCAGGTCTTTTTGCTGGTGGCGGACGCGGAAGCCCGGCTGGAAAGTGCGCTCAATTATGCGCTTCCCGTGCAGGTCGAGGATGCGACTCTGGGCGAAGCCACCGAGCAGCGCGTCCCTGACTTTGCTCGGGTCGGCGCCCGCCTTGGAGGCGAATAGCAGAGCTTCGCTGATAGCCATGATGGTCTCGCCAACCACTATCTGGTTGGCCACCTTGCAGGTCTGACCGTCACCGTTGCCGCCAATATAGACGATGTTCTTGCCCATGAGCTCGAAGTAGGGCTTGATTTTTTCAAATACTTCTGGCTTGCCGCCGACCATGATGGACAGGGTAGCGTTCTCCGCGCCGACCTGACCGCCGGAAACCGGAGCATCCAGCATTTCCACGCCCTTTTCCGCCAGCTTCTTGGCGAACTCCTTGGTAGCAATCGGGGAGATGGAACTCATATCCACCACAATCGAGCCTGATTTAACGCCTTCGCTGACGCCATTTTTGCCGAAGAGGGCAGCTTCCACGTCCGGGGTATCCGGAACCATGGAGAAGACGATGTCTGATTTCTCGGCCACCTCCTTGCAGCTGCCGCAGGCGATTGCCCCTTTGGCTGCCAGTTCTTTGACCGGTGCGTCAACCACGTCATAAATGTGAATCTTGTTGCCCGCCTCCATCAAATGACTGGCCATAGGCTTGCCCATTATGCCTACGCCGATGAATCCAAGATTTGCCATGATATCTTTCCTCCTTTTATTTAAGATAAGGTTTGACCCATCCCAGGCCATCTTCAGTAACACCGGCCGGCTTGTATTCGCAGCCTATCCAGCCGGTGTATCCTGCCTCATCAATGCTTTTGAACAGGTTGGGGAAGTCAATCTCGCCGGTGCCCGGCTCATGTCTGCCCGGCACATCGGCAAGCTGAATGTGACCAATACGGCTTATGTTCTCCTGAATGGTTTTAGCCAGGTTGCCCTCCATGATTTGCATATGGTAGATGTCATACTGGAGGTAGAGATTCGGATGCCCCACTTCCTCGAATAGTTTGAGCACATCCTGCGTCCTTGCCAGATAGAAGCCGGGAACGTCTTTGTCGTTGAGAGCTTCCACCACGAACGTAATGCCCGCTTTCTGCAGGGCCTCGGCGGCGAATTTCAGGTTGCTTATCAGGGTCTGGCGCACTTTGTCCGCCGGCGCATCTTTGGGGGTAAGGCCGACCAGGCAGTTGATGCGGGGGCATTTCAGCGCTTTGGCGTATTCAATGGCTTTCCCTACTCCATCTTTGAACTCGCTCTCCCGGCCCGGCAGGCAGGCGATGCCGCGCTCCCCGGCTGCCCAGCTTCCAGCCGGTATATTGTGCAGGACAAATTCCAGGCCGAGCTTGTCCAGTTTGGCGGCGATTTCTTCCTTGGGCAGCTCGTAGGGGAACTGGCATTCCACTGCTTTGAAGCCGGCTTTGGCGGCACTTTCAAAGCGGTCCCCGAAACCGACTTCGGTGAAAAGCATGCTTAAATTGGCACTGAACTTGGGCATAATAATTCCTCCTCTCGATGGCGTTTTATGACAGCCGTATTTCAGATGGTACAAAGAGGATTATAGTTGAATGCAACACAGGTTGCAAGGGCAAGTGCCGGCGAATCTGATAATCTCTAAAAATAGAAATAGACAACCTATTTCACCCTGACCACTATGGTGATGTCGCCCGGCTGTCCGTCGGTTACCTGGCGGGCGTTGCGCAGTTTCACCCTGGAGCCGTTCTTTACCCCGGCGGGAATTTTCACCCTGAGCTTTTTCCCCTTCCGAACCAGGTCTTTTTCCAGCCCTTGAGCGGCCTGCTCTCTGGTAATGACCACCTCATAGCGGGCTTCGGGACGGCGCGGCGGTTTGGGCTTCGGCTGACCGAATATCTCCTCCAGGTTTATGCCGCCCGGCGCCTCGAAGCGTACCCGTCTCCGACCGCCGGAGCCTCGACTGGAAGTGCGGAAGGAGCATCCTCTGCCTTTGGACATGTCGCCGAAGATATTGTTCAGGAAATCGAAGCCCAGGCCGGAGCCGCGGAAGTCCTTCATCAGGTCTTCAAAGGTGGTGCGGGTAAAGGGGCTGCCAAAGATGTCGCCGATGTTGCCGACGGTGCCGAACTGGTCGAACTGCTGCCGCTTCTGCGGGTCACCGAGAACGCCGAAGGCCTCATTGATTTCCTTGAACTTCTCGTTGGCCCACTGCTCCTTGCCCGGGTTGCGGTCGGGGTGGAACTGCATCGCCAGCTTTCGATATATTTTCTTTATCTGCTCCTGGCTGGCAGTTTTCGGCATGCCAAGAATCTGGTAGTAGTCCTTTGCCATAACTTATTATTTACCTGTCCCGAGAGTATAAGTATATCACAGGCGGGGGCTCTTGTTCAGTGTGAGGGCAGGGGGTAGAATGGGGTAGAAAGAAAGGACGGTGCAGCATGGCAGAGCCACTGGGTAAGATTGAGAAGCCGGAAGCGAAAGAGTTCACCAGCAAGAAGAAGCTTTACCTCGTTCCGCTGCTTTTCTCGGGGAAAAATGCGCCGGAAGATTATGTGGATAAGTACCAGCGCTACTGGCAGCAGGTCGGCGAGCACGTGGTGAACCTCGAGGAGAAGCTCGGTAAGGTGGGGCATATCTATCACGAATCGGTCTACGAGGCGGGCAAGAACGGCCTCGAGGCAATGCAAAAACTGAATGTGGATAGCAGCCGAATCGCCGGGGAGAAAAGCGATGGTGGCGCCCTGATTGAGGCTGTTGAGGATAAAGCCCTGGCCGAGGAAAGCATGGACTGGGAGAGGTTTATCCTCATGGGCTTTCTCAGCCAGAAGGTGGCGCAGCAGGTCTCGGAACTGTATATCGTAGCGCTGCGGAAGCGCTACGAGCATATCGCCGGGCAGATCGGGGAGACACTCGGTGCGGACGAAGCAGGACTGCTTTTCATCCGGGAAGGTCATATGGTGCAGTTCCCCGAAGATATAGAAGTGTTCAGCGTGGCACCGCCGGCACTCGACGAAATTCATCGCTGGCAGCGGGAGCAACTGTCCGGGGAGAAGAAAGACGAGCCGGAAAAATAAGCGCATTAATTATTTCCTGACCTGGTAACATGTCTGAAATTTTACAAAACCGATATCACCGGGTGATGCTTTGTTTAGCGTTTGGCATCGCCTTTCTGATGCCCCTGCTGAACTTTGGTACCGCCCCGATGGTTACCGCCATCATGGCGGAAATGAACCTGTCACATGCCGAATTCGGACTAATTTTTTCCGTGGCCGTGTTCAGCCTCATGCTCTTCCGTATTCCCTGGGGC
>JBARQF010000307.1:0-2984 GCA_049643605.1 Dehalococcoidales bacterium | reverse complement strand
AGTCTGAAGAAATACGAAGAAGTCTATGAAGGCATGATTGGCTTCATGATGAACACCCAGAACATGGACCGTGCCAGCGCAGAGAGAGCCGCCAAAGAATACATGGCCACCATGCCGGCCTGGCAGGGTAAATAAAAACAGGGAGTTAAAGAGGGGCGAAGCCCTTCTTACCTAACCACTCCCCCTCTCCTTTGAAGGAGAGGGGGACACAGGGGGTGAGGATGACTGAAGAAAAAGATTTAATCGCCTACTGCGGGATCTATTGCGGCGACTGCTTTGGCTACCAGGGCAAGATAGCCGATTTAGCCAGAGACCTGAGGAAGGAATTGAGACAGGCCAAATTCGACAGGACTGCTGAATCTCTCTCTGAAATTCCTTTTTTCGCCACCTTTAAGAATTATCCTCAGGCTTATGAGCTGCTCGGCGCGCTGGTCAAATTCCGCTGCCGGAGGACCTGCCGGGGCGGTGGGGGGCCGCCTTTCTGTAAAATGAGAAAGTGCTGCCAGAAGAACGGCATCGATGGCTGCTGGCAGTGCGAGGAGTTTGAAACCTGTGAAAACCTGGACTTCTTAAAGGCGGTTCATGGCGAGGCACATTTGAAGAACCTTAGAATACTGAAGAGCAAAGGCGTGGCCGCCTTCCTTGCCGGCAAAAGATACTGGCATTAACCTTCGGCGAAAGAAAGCGTTATAATGAACGAGGGGGAGCCAGAAGGGGGTTGAACTATGAGCATGGATATGTTTGAGCAGCAGGCCGAGGACGTGCAGGCCAAGGAAGCGCCGCTGGCCACCCGGATGCGCCCGAACAGCCTTAACACATTCGTCGGACAGGAGCACATCATCGGGCCTGGCCGCGTGCTAAGGAAAGCCGTGGAAAGCGGCAAGATACCGTCTTTTATCCTCTGGGGCCCGCCAGGCAGCGGCAAGACCACGCTGGCTTACATCATCGCCAATATGACCGGCGCCAGTTTCAGCCCGATTAGCGCCGTCAGCGCCAGCGTCAATGACCTGCGCCGCGTCATCGAAGAAGCGAAAGGTCGGCGCCAGATAAACCTGCAGAAAACCATCCTCTTCATTGACGAAATTCACCGCTTCAATAAAACGCAGCAGGATGCCGTCTTGCCTTTTGTTGAAGACGGCACGATTACCCTCATCGGCGCCACCACGGAAAACCCCTCCTTTGAGGTCACCTCACCCCTTCTTTCCCGAAGCCGCGTCATGCCCCTCAAACCCCTCAGCGATGAGCAGATACAGGTCATCCTTACCAGAGCCCTCAAGGACACCCTGCGCGGTCTCGGGCATCTCAATGTGGAGGTCGCGCCGGAGGCGCTGGGCCACCTGACCACGCTATCCAACCATGACGCCCGTGTCGCGCTCAATGTGCTTGAGATGGCGGCGCTGAGCACCCCTCCCGATGAAGAAGGAAAGCGCTATATCACCCTGCCCACTATCGAGGACGCGCTCCAGCACCGCGTGATACCATACGACAAAAGCGGTGACCAGCACTATGACATTATATCCGCCCTGCACAAGTCCCTGCGCGGCTCTGACCCGGACGCCTCGCTGTACTGGCTGGCCAGGATGCTGGAAGCCGGTGAAGACCCGCTGTACATCGTCCGCCGCCTGGTTCGTTTTGCTTCGGAAGATGTTGGCATGGCGGACCCCCAGGCACTGGTAATTGCCATGGCAGCGCAACAGGCGGTCCATTTCATCGGCATGCCCGAGGGCAACCTGGCACTGGCCGAGGCGGCGGTCTACCTGGCCACCGCTCCCAAGAGTAATTCACTTTACGAAGCTTACTCTCGTGCCCAGAAAGAAGTCGCCCAGGGCGCCAGCGAATCGGTCCCCCTCCACCTGCGCAACCCGGTAACGCCGCTCATGCAGGAGATGGAGTATGGGAAAGGCTACCAGTATGCCCACGACCACCCCGACCATTTTGTGGAACAGCAGAACCTGCCGGACCGCATTCAGGGTAGTAAATATTACACACCAAGCACGCAGGGCTACGAAAATCAGATTATGGCCCGCTTGAAGGCCTGGTGGCAGAGAGAGACGAAACCGGAACCAGAGGAACCGGAGGAAACAGAGGAAACGGAGTCGGAACCGGAAGTCGATTCGTTAGAAGAATCCTGATTCTAATCCAGATTGATTTCCCGGGGATTTACCCGACACTTCTCCGCCGTAATAATGGCGATAATATCCGCCGCAGCGCGGTTAATCTCGTCCCGCCGACTGTAGACCACGTAATCAAATAACGATAATTGCTTTATTTCTTCGGCCGCGGTCTGTATACGCACGTTCAGGTTAAAAGACGCTTCCGTATGCCGCTTTTTCAGCCTTACTCCCAGTTCCTCTATCGACGGCGGCATGAGGAAGATGAATACCGCCCGGGGCACCATCTTTTTTATACTCGCCGCGCCCTGTATGTCCACTTTAACAATCGTATCCTGGCCGTTACTGAGCGCCTGTTTTACCGCCTGTTTGGGCACACCGTACCAGTTGCCATAGACATTGGCGTATTCCAGCAGCTCTCCCTGTTTGATCATATCCTGGAACTTTTCCGGTACGATGAAGTGGTAATCAATGTGATTGCGTTCTCCGGCACGTCGGGAACGCGTGGTCAACGTTGTGATGTACTCCACGGGATACTTTAACTCCTTCATTCGATTGAGCAGAGCGTCTTTGCCTACTCCTGAAGGACCAGAGAGGATAATGAGCAGCGATTTTTTAGGTGGGTTTGGGGTAGAGCCTCGTTTAGGACTCATCTTTCTCGTCGCTTTGCTCCAGTTTCATTCCCGAGCTGGTACGAGTTGTCTGGATCCTGCCGGCGATTGTCTCCGGAGCAAGTGCCGCCAGAATAACATGTCCGCTATCCACAAAAATAACGACCTTGGTTCTTCGACCATTGGTCATATCAACAAGCTGCCCCCGGCTTTTCGCCTCCTGCACCGTCCGTTTGGTCGGTGCTGAGTTCGGTGCTGCCAT
>JBARQF010000306.1:0-2877 GCA_049643605.1 Dehalococcoidales bacterium | reverse complement strand
GGTCTGACGCTGGCGATTGCCGTCGCTGGATTGGTCGGCTGCAGTCCGGAGGGCACTGCCCTGGGTGTATCGGGGTCAAATCTGAAGGTTGCCCTCACTAATCAGCAGGAGGGAATCTCGGTAGGTGGCAGCGGAAAGGTAAATGCCGTGCCGGATACAGCCGTGCTCAGACTGGGCATCGAAGCGCAGGAGTCCAGCGTGGCTCTGGCGCAGGAAAAAGCCAATGGGGCAATGAACGCAGCGATGTCCGCTCTGGATGATAACGGCATCGCCGAGAAGGACATACAGACACAGTACTTCAATATTCGCAAGGTAACCCGCTGGGATGAAAAGCAGGGAAAAGAAATGGTGATTGGCTACCGGGTTACCAACATGGTAACGGCCAAAATCCGCGAAATGGACAAGGTCGGCGCCATCATTGACGCGGTGGCAGGGGTAGGAGGTGACCTCACCCGCATTGACAGCATCGGATTCACCGTCGAGGAGCCATCGGCTTACTACGATGAGGCACGACAGAAGGCCATGGCTGACGCGACTTCAAAGGCCAAGCAGCTTGCCGAACTGGCCGATGTTAAACTGGGCAAACCGGTTTATATTGCCGAAAACGCGGCTTACCCATACCCGGTCTACCGCCAGGACGTCTATGAGAGCATTGCCGGAGCCCCGGCAATGGATACACCGATAAGCCCCGGCGAGATGGAAATCAGCCTTAACGTCCAGGTGACTTACGCAATTCTGGACTAGTGTGAAAAAATCGAGGGTGAGGGGCCTTTTCCCCACCCTTAGTTAAATATAAACGTCAAACATCAATTATCTTAAAGGAGGTAAGAAAGATGTCCAGGAAAATGAAAGTCTTGATTGCGGTGCTGGTGGCCATACTGACCCTGACCGTGAGCGGTACGGTGGCGGTAATGGCCCAGGAGAACGAGGAGCCGGAGCCAGAAGAAGCACTGGTTGAAGAGCTGGAAGAGCTGATACCCAGGGTCAGATTGTTTATGTCCGCGATGGAACCAGACGAACTTCTCTCCAGGGTGGCCGCTAAACTGGGTATTTCCGAGGAAGAGCTGAGTGATGCCTTCGCGCAGGCGAAAGAAGATATAATGGCCGAGCGCGGAGAACAGGCATTTGATGAATTACTGGACCGGGCGGTTGAGGAAGGGCTGATTACAGAGGAAGAGGCGGCGGAGATAGCAGGCTGGTGGGAGCAGAAGCCGGAAGCCTTTAACCGGGCTATGCTGAGAAACGCTTTCTCCAGGATGTGCCAGAACTCCGAAGCTCTGACAAATGAGGCCTGCGGGCAGTTCAAAGAGATGAGGCGAAATATGTGGCAGTGGCGTCAGGGAATCGGGGCATCCGAGGAAAGTGCCGATGAAACCGGAGCATGGAGAGGCAATAAGTCGGCGGCATTGAACCAGACGTCTTCACAGTCCCGAATCATGCCGGCGGCGCGCGGTCGACAGGGGTTGCAATAGAGTCAGGCAGATTGAACTTATAAAATACGCTGGAACGTAGAAGGACAGGGGAGCCCGGTAACGGGCTCCCTCTCTTTTTGCCCGCTATTCTATTTTGGTATTTGCATACCGCTCCCACTCGCTGTAAATGCAGCCGCAGTACTGCTGACGGTAGAGGTCGAGAGACTTTGTCAGGTGGCGGCTGTCCGAATATCGTTTGCGGAGGTCGGCGTAGAGGAATTCAACACCTGTTTCCCCGGCGATGTCAGTCCCGATTTCGCGGATGAGGTCGTGCTTCTGGTGGGGGCTGATAAGCAACGTGGTGGTAAAAGCGTCGAAATGCCTTTCAAGGGCGACCCGGGCGGTTCGGGAGAGACGCATCCGGAAGCAGTGCTGGCAGCGTTCGTCTTCATGGCCGACCACCTGGCGGAAATAATCGATGATTTCGTACCCTTCGCTGACAATCAGGGGAACTTTTGATTGAGCCGTCAGTGCTTTTATCGCCTCCAGACGTTGCTCGTGTTCCATGTAAGGGTGAATATTCGGGTTGTACCAGAAGGCACTGATATTATGCCCTTGTTCCCGCCAGTGATTGATGGTGTAGGCGGCGCAGTGTGCGCAGCAGACGTGGAGCAGCACTGATTTCATAATTAATATATATTGTAGACAATGGGAAGGCGGTACGCAAAATTTACTGTTTTACCACATCAGGTTTTGCATAAATGTTGAAAAATGCTAGAATAGGACAAATTTCCTTAAGGAGGTGGCAATTGTTTTACGAAGTACAATACCCGCAGCCCGAGCCCGGGCAGAAGCAGATTAAAGCTCTGGTGGTGCTGAATCCGGCGGAGTCAAGAAGGCTGCTGGCTAAAGCCACGGTGGCGCTACCCGAAGTACAGAACGCCTATAAGAACGGCATGATTATCATCGGCCGCGGTATCACCAATGCCTTCGTCAGCGAAGAGCTCTTCGGGATAAAGATAGAGAACAAAGCCAGTCAGACGGCAGGGCTCGTCTGCAATGGTATAACCAATAGTACCGTTGGAGCACCGCCCTGCACCTGGCATGTTGTCCGCAAGGGCAAGGTGGTGGAAGGGGCCGATTCCAACGTGGAGATACTTGATTTTGGCCCGGATGACGTTTTCATCAAGGGAGGCAATGCCATAGATATGGATGGTAATGCCGGTGTTTTCGCGGCCAGTGTGAAAGGCGGCACCATTGGCATGTGCTGGCCGATTGTGACACCGCGCGGCTCACACCTTATCATGCCGATAGGGCTGGAGAAGCTGGTAACATCGGTGATTGAATCATCCAAGCATACCGGCCTCTATTATTACAAATATACCATGGGATTGCCGGCAAGGCTGATGCCGGTAGTTCTGGGCAAAGTGCTTACCGAAATTCAGGCAATCGGCGTGATGACCGG
>JBARQF010000305.1:0-4940 GCA_049643605.1 Dehalococcoidales bacterium | reverse complement strand
CATGGCGGAGGCAGGCAAGCTTAAATACCCTGTCATCGCGGTGAACGATGCGCAGACCAAATACCTCTTTGACAATCGCTACGGGACCGGGCAGAGCACCATAGACGGCATTACCCGCGCCACCAATATCCTGTGGGCGGGGAAAAAGGTGGTCCTGTGCGGCTACGGCTGGTGCGGCCATGGCGTGGCGATGCGGGCCAGTGGCCTGGGCGCTCACGTCATCGTCGTTGAGGTGGAACCGGTCAGGGCGCTGGAGGCGGTGATGGACGGGTTCCAGGTCATGCCACTTATAGAGGCGGCCAGGTTTGGTGACATTTTCATAACCACCACGGGCGACAAACATGTGATTGACCAGGCCCACTTTGAGGTGATGAAGAGCGGTGCCATTCTGGCCAACAGCGGACACTTCAATGTGGAGATAAACATACCGGCGCTGGAGAAGATGGCCAAAAATAAACGGACGATACGTGACTTTGTTGATGAGTATTTGCTGGCGGACGGACGCCGAATCTTCCTGCTCGGGGAGGGGAGGCTGATAAATCTGGCGGCGGCGGAAGGCCATCCGGCCAGCGTCATGGATATGAGCTTCGCCAATCAGGCGCTCTGCCTTGAACACCTGGCCAGGAACAGGGGCAGGCTGGAGACCAGAGTCCATCCCGTGCCGGAAGATATTGACCGGGAGGTCGCCCGGCTGAAACTTGCCGCGATGGGTGTTGAGATTGACAGCCTGACTGCAGAGCAGAGAAAATATCTGACGAGCTGGGAAGAGGGAACGTAGAGATATGACTGATTATTCACCTGGAGGGAAAAATGCCTAGTAGTTTTGCGAGTTCGCCTAAATACCTGCTGACATCGGAATCGGTTGCCGAAGGACACCCGGACAAGATTTGCGACCAGGTATCGGATGCCATACTGGACGCAATCATGGCGCAAGACCCCTACGGTCGGGTGGCGTGCGAGACGGCGGTGACCAACGGGGTGGTTATTGTCATGGGAGAGATTACCACCGACTGTTATGTAGAGGTACCGCAGATAGCCCGGCAGGTGGTTCGTGATATCGGATATGTCCGCCCCGAATACGGATTCGAGTACCAGTCGTGTGGCGTGATGGTTTCGATAAATGAGCAGTCGGCGGACATTGCGCTTGGAGTTGATAAATCGCTGGAGGCCAAGACCAGCACCTCTACTAACGGAATGGACGAAGTCGGGGCGGGCGACCAGGGAATGATGGTCGGCTTTGCCTGCAATGAGACGCCGGAACTGATGCCGCTGCCAATTTCCCTGTCGCACAAACTCTGCCGGCGGCTGGCCGAAGTAAGGAAGAACGGGACGTTGCCCTATCTCCGGCCCGATGGCAAGTCTCAGGTTACCGTGGAGTACAGTAATGGGAAGCCGGCTCGCATAACAAATGTGGTCATCGGTGCCCAGCACGATGATGACCCGTCTCATGAGAAGATGCAGCGTGACATTATCGAGCACGTGGTTAATAAAGTGGTTCCACCGGCGCTTCTGGACAAGGAAACTCAGTACTACGTCAATGCCACCGGCCGGTTCGTCATCGGCGGGCCGGTATCTGACACCGGCTTTACCGGTCGGAAGATACTGGTTGATACCTATGGTGGCATTGCCCGGCACGGCGGCGGTGCCTTTTCCGGGAAAGACCCGACCAAGGTTGACCGTTCGGCGGCGTATGCCGCGCGCTACGTGGCCAAGAACCTGGTGGCGGCGGGGCTGGCGGAGCGACTGGAGATTCAGGTCGCTTACGTCATCGGCGTTGCCCATCCCCTCTCCATTTCCATCGAGACCTTCGGCACGGGCAAGGTCAGCAATGAAGTGCTCCTGGGGCTGGTTAGCAAGCACTTTGACCTGCGGCCGGGCGCCATCATCAGGCATTTGAACCTGCGCCGCCCCATTTATCGCCAGACCGCCTGCTACGGGCACTTCGGCCGGGACGACCTTGACCTCCCCTGGGAGAAGACGGACAAGGCGGAGATATTGAAGAAAGAGGCTTCCGGCAAGTAGGAGTTATAACGGGGTGCAGGTGAAACAGAAATGATAGTTCAGATGGAGCGGGGCGTTGAAGTCCAGCAGGTTGACGGCGTGGTGCAGCGTGCCAAGTCATTTGGCTTTCAGGTGCAGCTTAACATTGGCACGGACAAGATAGTAATCGCCATCCTGGGCAGCAATACCGGGCAGGTGCCAACGGAGACTTTTGCCGTTCTCCCCGGTGTGGAAAGCGTCACCCGTATCATGAAACCGTACAAGCTGGCCTCCCGCGAGTTCAAGAGTGAGGACAGCCTTGTGGACGTGGGCAAGGTGCAGGTCGGCGGTAAGCGTGTCGTGGTAATGGCCGGCCCCTGCGCGGTGGAGAATGAAAAACAGCTTATGGAAGTGGCTGGGGCAGTGAAAGAGGCGGGAGCGGCCGTGTTGCGTGGCGGAGCCTATAAGCCGCGCACTTCGCCGTTCAGCTTTCAGGGCCTGGAGGAGGCGGGGCTGGAGCTGCTGGCTAAAGCCAGAAAGACCTTCAGTATGCCGGTAATAACCGAGGTGGTTGACCCGCATGACGTTGAGCTGGTAGTCAAATCGGCGGATATCCTTCAGGTTGGTGCCCGCAACATGCAGAATTTCGCCCTGCTTACCGAGGTGGGGAAGAGCAAACGCCCGGTCCTGCTGAAACGCGGCTTCTCCAGCACCGTCACGGAATGGCTGACCGCCGCCGACTATTTGCTGGCCGAGGGCAATAATCAGGTCATTCTCGGCGAGCGTGGTATCAGAACATTTGAGGACAGCGTCCGTTTTTCACTTGATATCTCTTCGATACCGGTGATAAAAAAGTCCAGCCACTTGCCTTTGATTGTAGACCCCAGCCATGCCGCCGGGCACTACTCACTGGTGCCGGCAATCGCCAAAGCCGCGGTGGCAGCCGGCGCCGATGGCATCCTCATTGAAGTCCACCCCAATCCGAAGGAAGCGCTGGTGGACGGCCTGCAGTCGCTGACCATATCCGACTTCACCCGGCTGATGACAGAATTGAAAGCGATTGCCAAATCGATTGGCAGAGATTTATAACCAGAAACTGTTTATCTATGATGGAAAAGGTCATCGTATCCTGGAGCGGGGGTAAAGACAGTGCCCTCAGCCTTTATGAAATACAGCGAAACGGCAGGTATCAGGTGGCGTCTTTGCTTACCTCGATAAATGAGTACCACGACCGGGTGAGCATGCACGGTGTACGACGGGAAATGCTCGAACAGCAGGCGCAGGCGCTGGGCCTGCCCCTGATAAAGATACCGATACCCAGGGACTGCTCGGAAGAGGAATATGAATCCCGGCTGATTGATGTTCTCGGTCAGGTGAAATCAGACGGCATCGAGCACGTGGTTTTCGGTGACATTTTTCTGGAGTGGATAAAAGAATACCGGGAAAAGAACCTGGACAGAGTGGGAATGACGCCCATTCTGCCTATCTGGGGCCGGGATACCGGTGAGCTAGCGCAGTCGTTCATTGCCCTGGGTTTCAAGGCGGTTCTCACCTGTGTCAATACCAAAACGCTGCCGAAGAGCTTCCTGGGCAGAGTATTCGACGAGCGTTTGTTAGCTGAGCTTCCGCCGGACGTTGACCCCTGTGGTGAAAACGGAGAGTTCCATTCCTTTGTTTTCACCGGGCCGATTTTCCAGAAGAGCATACCGTACACCCTGGGCAGGACCGTTTCCAGGGACTCCTACGGTTTTCGCGATGTGTTACCCGGGGAGAGATAGCGCAAATGAAAAATGAGATAACGTTTGGTACGGACGGCTGGCGGGGCATTATCGCCCGTGATTTTACCTTTGACAACGTGCGGGTATGCGCGCAGGGGACGGCTGACTATCTGAAACAATCGGGGATGAGCGCACAGGGACTGATTATTGGCTATGATACCCGCTTTGCCTCTGAGGACTTCGCCGCCGCTGCTGCCGAGGTGACCGCCGCGAACGGAATAAAGACCTATCTCTGTGATAAAGCGACTCCGACGCCCGTGGTCAGCTATGGTGTGCTGGCCAAAAAAGCAGCCGGCGCCATCATCATCACGGCGAGCCATAACCCGGGTGCCTGGAACGGCTTCAAGTATAAGGACCAGTACGGGTCCAGCGCGCCGGATGAAATTACCGATGAAATGATAAAATCCATCGAACGGATACTGCCCAAGGGGCCGCCGGAACGGATGCCGCTGGAAAAGGCGGTGAGGCAGGGCCTGGTGGAGCAAATTGACCTGGCACCGGTTTATATCGAACAGGTTAACAAACTGGTTGACCTGCCCGCGATAAGGGAAGCAGGGCTTGACATAATAAAAGACTCCATGTATGGCGCCGGGTCGGGTTACCTCAAAGGGATGCTGCAGGGCGGCAGCAGCCGGGTGACCGAAATCAACAGCGAGCGCAACCCGCTTTTTCCCGGCATGGTGCGACCCGAGCCAATCGCGCTTAACTTGAAAAGACTCTCATCAATGGTGAAAGAGCAGGGGGTGAGCGTCGGCCTGGCGACAGACGGCGATGCCGACCGCGTGGGCATAATCGATGAAAAGGGCAACTTTATCACCCCGCTTCAGACATTCGCCATGCTCTGCCTTTACGTTCTGGAAGTACGCGGTGAGCGCGGCCCGCTGGTCAAGACCATCACCAGCTCAAGCATGCTCGACCGACTGGGTGAGCTGTACAAGGTGCCGGTATTCGAAACGACCGTGGGCTTCAAGTATGTGGCCCCGATTATGCACGCCGAAGATGCGGTGATTGGCGGTGAGGAAAGCGGTGGGTACGGCTTCCGCGGGCACGTTGCCGAGCGTGATGGAATCCTGGCCGGTCTCTACTTTCTCGATTTCATGCTCAGGACAGGGAAAAAGCCGTCAGAGCTTCTGGATTACCTCTACAGCAAGGTGGGGCCGCACTATTACCAGCGTATAGATG
>JBARQF010000304.1:0-5847 GCA_049643605.1 Dehalococcoidales bacterium | reverse complement strand
GCATTAATCCTGAGGTTTCGAAAAATGTGGCCTCGGCGGTGGAAAGGGCACTCTCCCTTGCTGGACCAGCTGACCTCGTCTGTGCTACCGGCTCGCTATTCCTGGTCGCCGAGGTGATGGAATATATGCAGAAGCGGGATTAGCCGGAAGAGCGGTCGATTCTGGCCTCAATGACGATGTCATCGCCCGCTCTGGATATCTTCTGAAACGTCAGTTTTAAAGCCTGGCTTATCCGGATTATATCCAGCTCCCCCACCGCATCAATCCCCTTGCCCAGAATTTTCGGGGCAAGGGCCACGACCACCCTGTCGGCGAGCTTCCGGTGCAGGAAAGAGGTGATTACTGTAGCCCCCCCCTCCACCAGCAGTGATGAGATATTTCGCTCTCCAAGAGCCTGAAGCAGGTGTTTCAGGTCGATGCCTCCGGACGCACCGGATTGAATCTCAATAACCTCTACCCCCAGCCCGCGCAGCTGCGAAGCTTTCTGAGTGTCAGCTTGCTCGGTGGTGGCGATTATCACTGGCGCTGCATCGCAGGTCCTGGCGATTTTAGATTTCAGCGGCGTTCTCAATCTGGAGTCCAGGATAATGCGGGTCGGGTTTCTGCTCCTGACCAGGCGCACCGTGAGCTGCGGGTCATCCGCTAAAACCGTATTGATGCCGACCAGGACAGCATCGTTGACGGACCGTAGCCGATGTGCCAGTTTTTGGAACTCCTCCGAGCTTATCCACTGCGAATCGCCGCTGGCCGTGGCGATCCGGCCGTCCAGTGTCTGAGCGAACTTGAGGGTCACCAGCGGCAGCTTCGTCGTCATGTACTTAAAATGAGCCTCGTTCAGCTCGCGGCACTCCTCCTCCATCACGCCGACTGTGGTCTCAATGCCGTTCTCATTTAAAATCTTAACGCTTTTTCCGTTGACCTCCGGGTTCGGGTCAAGCGTCCCGATGATGATCCTTTCTATCTTGTTACTGATAATGGCGTCAACGCAGGGGGGCGTTTTCCCATGGTGGCAGCAGGGTTCCAGGGTAACGTAAAGCGTGGCGCCAGCTGGCTCGGCAGTTGCGTTCTGCAAAGCGTTGACTTCGGCGTGGTTATCGCCAAAGCGGCGGTGGTAGCCGCGGCCAATAATCAGGTTATCCTTGACAAGCACGGCCCCCACCATGGGGTTCGGGCTGGTCCATCCGAGCCCGTGTCTTGCCAGACCTAAGGCCAGTTTCATGTATTCTTCAGCGGACAATTGACGCTCAGCTACCAAAATCATCTACCCTGTGGTTGAGTGCTAGCACTAGGTTAATATTACAAGAGTGATGGCCTCGCGTCTACAGGAGGCTTTAGGGGGATGGAGCTCATTTTACTATAGGGTCGGCAAATACGCCTTTCAGTTTTTGAAACTCACAAGAAAATATCAAGCTTGCGGGTAAAGCCGTGATTTGTTAAAATCAAGATTGAATACCTAACATCCAGGTATTAAGGGTTTGCTGTGGGCCGTTAGCTCAGTTGGTAGAGCACCTGACTTTTAATCAGGGTGTCCAGGGTTCGAGACCCTGACGGCCTACCAGTTTCTCCAGTCCTCCACTGCCATACCTGTTATCGCAGTTTCTGAGCTCCAGAAGGCAAGGCACATCACCACGCACCATTGAATTCTACCAGGCTACTTTAATGCCCTTCGCGCGTACATGTTCGATTACCCATACCGATATTAACTGCTACCTGTCCGAGCTTACATGCAAGAACGGTAAGAATGCCTACTACCGCGCCATACGAGCTTTCTGCAACTGGCTCTACAGGCAAGGCTATATTAAAGACAACCCCATCACCAAAGTTGACCCGCCGAAGATGACCAGGATAATATTGCCGAGTTTGACGCGTGAGCAGGTAGCGTATCTCATTGAACAAGCAGATAATATTCGGGATAAGTGCATCATCAGCCTGTTTGCAGACAGCGGGATAAGGTTGAATGAGCTTCTGAATCTCAAAGAAAGCCACGTTGACCGGGAAAGTAACACGGTCATGATATGGGGTAAGGGAGGCAAGCAGCGGAAGGCGCCTTTCACCGAAAGAACTACTGATATGCTGAAGCAGGTATTAGTCAATGCAAATGGCCATGGTAACATTTGGGGAAGTGAGGCGCAGGGGTATCCAGATAATGTTATGGCGGTTGGAGAAGCGAACTGGGTTGCCGTGTAATCCGCATACATTCAGGAGGACGTTTGCCAGCAATCTGCATAGGTGTGGACTGGATGTAGAACACATAATGAGGTTGGGAGGATGGGAGAGCTTGGACATGGTGTTGAGATATACGAGGAGTGTGAAGTTTGAGGAGAGTTTGAGGCTGTATCAAGCTATAAAAAGCGCAGTATAAGTAGAATTTGAAGTATGTTTAGATGCACTAGAATGTTGTTTATTTGCAAAATAAGTGTAACCAAGGCATTTAGTATGCTTGGTAAAGAGTTAGTTCAGATTCTTGACGTGGCACTCCGTCAAATAGGGAAAGCTGCAAGAGGCAAGTTGTGAGGCGTATGGTACTCTTTTAAGTCCCGGTGAGCCTGGATTTGTGACGTGGGGATTGTGGGGGGAAGTCTGGCTCCCAGAATGGGTCAGTACACAGAACTTTTAAGGCAGTGTTTGAGATGCCTACTATTCATATGCAAAAATTGGTAAACCACTCACGGTAAACTTGATAACTTACAATAACAGAGCATCATCTCTGTAAGTTTCAATCGGTTTACAGCAGTCCTTGTACTTAAGACTACTTCCACACGGACAAGGGTGCGTTCTGCCAATGGAAGGCTTAACCTCTTCAATCATTAAATCAGCGTTGCTACGATTACCCCATGCCGGTAATTTGAACAAGTAGCCGCCAGCTTTAATTTGCATCACGTATGATTTTTGGGCGACCTCATCTGCTAATGTATTATGTCTGTTTAAGACGTGTGTAATAATTTCGTTGAGAGAGTTACCGGCTTTTTCCTTAATGCAGTCGGAGGTAAGGTAATAATCCATGACAGGTACGTTGGTTTTCATCGTCTCTTCGCCACCAATATCGCCATTGGCAACTACGGCAACTCTAATAGATTTAACGTCGGAAGGTGCTATTTCCCTTCCAGGAAAGACCTGGCTCAGAAACATTTCAGGATCTGACTCAAACTCCGATTGGCATGTCAAAGCCTGGTTTACCCCTTTTAATATTTCCTCATCTGCTATAAGTGTCTCTCGACTTGAATCTGGTTCAATTATCCATTTCACTTCAAACAGGGCGAGAGTTCCATCGTTAGGGTCGAATAATGCAACGTCGACGTCTCCAATCTGTCTGCCCTGTTTGTCGGTAAGTTTCCGGCGTGTTGATACCATGAATCGTCGTTGGTCAAAAAGTCCGCCTAAAGAATCAGATAACTTGTATTTCTTCTGAGCCACGACACGGCTGTATACATCGGGATATCGTTGAATCCAGTTTCGCAGCAGACATACTTCCCAATTGGAGGAAAATATTAGTAATGGAGCCACTAACAACAGTGACGGGGTCCAGGCAATAAGTGGTTGAACTAATATATCTGGGCGATTAGTTCCTGTATTGAGAATTAGTTCAGTCAAGATGTTTTTGGCAACATCACGAGGCAAAGCAGTCTTTCTGGTCAATAACTGCACCAGTTCATCTAAAGTGATACTCAACACCCTACCCTCAAGTACTCGGCTTGGACTCTGAAATTCGCATCTATCATCACACGCAGCATCGTGAACCAGCATTAATGTAGAGAATTCAAGCCATAGGTTGTAGTAATCTTCCACTGTGTAGTCTGTGACTTTCGTTGCTGTATCAATTGACGGAGTAGGCATAGTACCTTCCACGATCTCCCGTATCGGCCTGTATACTTCTTCCGGTATCGGATGGATAATTTCACCTTTCGTAGCCTCATTAGCTTTTCGTAGCGATATTCTGGATTTCAGTGGTGATACTGATGGGGGAAGTATGCCTGCCCTCAAAGATTGCCGAACTCTTTGTTCTTCATGATAGCTATGCAAAGCTAGACTCAGGTTAGCACGTCCAATATCTGTCCCCTGGGAATATTTAAAGGTAACAATCCGATCGTCAACAGAAGACTCAAACCAGTTTCTATGATACAGTGTGAAAAAGAGCTCTAGGCTTGAACAGCGTTCGCAGAAGTTCATTGCTTGGCCCACAGTGCTAAGGAACTGAAGTGCATACTTTTTTGTTGGAACCGAGTTGGAATGTGGGCAATGGTTATATACTCTAGGTATGACGAACTGAAGGGCAGCTTTTGTATGAAGCATTGCTGCATGATGGGAAAGTCGGTCACGGATGTTTCCTAGTTCGTAGAATATCCGCTCGAGTTCTGTTAGGCAAGTGTAAAGAGCGATATTCCTAGGTAGTCGGAAAATGGGGAGTCTATCTATAGCTTTATCAAAGTGGCTTTCTATGGTATCTAAGTTGTTCTGAATTTTGCCAACCACTCTTTAATTGTAGGAACATGACAAAAATTTAGCAAGGCACAGGAAGGTTAATAGCAAGACAGAGACAGTTCCGCGTATTGACAAACTGGCTCCCCGAGCTGGACTCGAACCAACAACCTAGCGGTTAACAGCCACCATGCTCCATATACTGGCACTTACCTGCCAAGCAGCAGCAAGCAAACCTAGCTCAGATGCATTGAAATGTCGCACAATTGCTAAATAAATGTAACCTAATCACTTAGTATTACTTGGAAAAAAGCAAGCTCAGATTTTCAAGCTGCGATTTATCCCATTCACACCGCCGAAATCAG
The DNA here is from genome assembly GCA_049643605.1 of Dehalococcoidales bacterium. GTDB lineage: Bacteria > Chloroflexota > Dehalococcoidia > Dehalococcoidales > RBG-16-60-22 > E44-bin89. Next base: position 1,066 of record JBARQF010000304.1, on the reverse strand, counting down.
TAGGCTATAATACACAGTAATGCATAAGATAACCTGGCTCCATGAATGCTTGTTCTGTAAACACCCTATACAGCGCGGTAACCCGACCCTTATCTTTGCTACTGACAGGCCTGAACTAATAGGCATATGCCACGCTACTTGCAGCTCCGGTAAATACAGATATGGCCAATTTCAAACACGCCCAACAGATTACCTTTCCGAGGAGCAAATATCATTCCTTGTCCAATTCTATCCCAGGCTTTACAGCCTTCCGGGCGGAACAAAGCCCAACAGAGAACTGAGATTGTGTTTAATCACATTTCTTCAGGATTACCCAGCGTCATCAGCCAACCCAATGGCATCTTTGCAGCAGTTTCTGGATGAATACAAACATCAGTCTTACCAGCAGTTTTATGAGGGTGACCTGGAAGCAGATTTCCTCCGTTGTCTTGGGCAGATACAGAAAGCGGCTAGAGAGAAGCCAGTAGGGGTTGAGGCTGATTTTAGGGGTTGATAGAGGTTGTGGTATTGGCTAAAGCGCTGAAGGTGGATATGGAGTGGTTGTTGAGGAATGAAAATACACCGAGTTAAAACTTCTCAACATTTATCACAGTGAGTCTTTTTTATGGTGTCCTTTATTCCCTCAGAGTTGATATCGTCGTAAAGCTGTTGAAGCTTATTTTCCATGTCTCGGAAACAATCGTGTAAATTAGGTATAAACTGAGAAAACTGGTTTAGCATTTCTCCGCACTTGAGCGTACCATATGGTATCTCCTCTATTTCAATTGACCGCTGTTCCTTATTCGGAATCCATGTGGATATCAAAGATTCAGCGAGCCTATCTTTGAACGCAACCCATTCATTATAAAATGATGGGTTCATTTTCTTGGCTGCTTCATTATATTCTGTGCTCAGATTTAATGATTGATCTCTCAAATAATCATAATGCTGCCAAAACGGGCTACTTGCCAGGTGTCTTTTCAGATTAATCAACGGTTGTCCCCACAGATCTGCATCATCTAAATAGGGCGTCATTATTAGGAACCATATATCGGGTATCAACCGCCAGTTTTGGCCTCCCCAGTCC
>JBARQF010000303.1:0-8606 GCA_049643605.1 Dehalococcoidales bacterium | reverse complement strand
TACTCTGGTTCTGGTAAATCTTAACTAACCTGTAACAACACTGTAACATTCCGGGACTATTCTTAATTGACATTAATATATATAGTATCTAAAATTAAGGTATAAATATCCTAATATCTACTAAATCAGGAGGGGAAAATGAAAAAGAAAACATTATCAATGCTGATGGTCCTGGCGGCACTCATACTGATAGTGCCCGCGGGGATTGTCGATGCCAAAGCCCAGCCACAGGATATTGCCTTCAGCATGGTTGGTGATTGGTCTGAAGAAGGATTTGACCCGGACACCGGCAACCCCGTTGATGTTGATTATGATGCCGCTGTTAGTTTGTCGGGCAAGACTTCAGAGAAAAGCGGGTCCAAGTACCTGTCACCGCTGCACGGTATTCTTGATGTAGAAGGCACGGAATACAAAATCCAGGTGAAAGCGTTAAAGCAGTCCGAGCCTCTTTATGTTGATGAAACCCGCATTGACCTGCCTTACTTTCCTCCTTACTGGCTTGGTGGTTACATAATTAGTTCTACAAACAGTGGTATAATTGAAGCCAACATTGAGGGAAGTAAATTTATCGGCTGGCTGGAGTGGCATTTGTCGACCCAGTACGATGCTGATGATAATATTGTTGACACTTCTGGAGGTTCTACCTTTATTCTCTTCGGCATAGTGGATGGCAAGTCCGTTACCGTAACCCTTGATGGTGATGCACCAGAGATAAATTAAAGTAAAACATCATATCCACCAGTCACGTGATTAAAAAGGGCCCGAGATTGAACTCGGGTCCTTTTATCTTCAGGGTAAAGCAATGTTCTTATCCGTCGTTTTTCAACACAGCCGAATTTGCTAAACGCTAAAGATGTAGTATCATAATAATTAGACGGGAAAATGTTCAGGAAAACAGAATCCGGACAGACCATAATACTCGCCATTATCCTGCTGGCGGTGGGCAGTCTGCTGGTGATTCCGGTGCTGCAGCACGTGTTCACCAACCTGAATTACAACCAGACAATCGAGTGCCGGACGTTAAATGATTACTCGGCCGATGCCGGCCTGCAATATACCATCTGCTCGATATACAACAACCCCGGAACTTATACTGGTACACCATTGTCGGAAAACTTTACCCTTAACGGCCGCACGGTGGAGGTAAACGCCACATACGCGGGCGGCGGGCTCTTCTCCATCAACTCCACGGCCAGCGGCGGAGGCTGCGGCCAGACCACCATCAGGTCTTTCGTCAGCCTGAGCGTTGGTGCTTTCGCTTATGCGGTCGCAGCTAAAAATTCATTGTCCATCAGCAATACATTCCTTGACTCCCACCCAACATCGGGCGGCGGGCACATCCATTCCAACGGCAATATTTCAATTAGCAACTCTGCAATACTCGGTGACGCCTCCTGTGTCGGCGTAATAACCAGCGGGGCGGAAGATGTTATGGGTGAAATCAAGGAGGGCTCCGACGCGGTGCAGTTCCCCAGCGTCTATGCCGAGCTGTACCAGACTATAGCAATGGAAGGCGGTATATGGCCTGGTGACTGGGGTTTGGTCGGGGTCAATGAGATAGGGCCGCTGTACATCATCGGTGACCTGGAAATCAAGCCCGGGGCATGGGTTACTCTCGCCGGCCCGATATATGTGACCGGTAATATCAAAGGGACAGGCGGATTCCTGGAAGGGGAAGAGCACATACTCTGCGAAGGAGACATAAATATGAGCGGGGGCGGTTACGGCTCCGAGAATATACCGGTAATGATAGCCGTCACCGGAGATATCAGACTGGTCGGCGCGGTGGTGGACGCCGTGGTTTACGCTCCAGAGGGCACGGTTGATGTTGTCAATGTGGGAACGCTGTATGGCGCAACCGGTGGTATGGACGTCTATATCGGTAACACTGTCATTTTATATTCAGAAGCGCTCCATGGCCGTACGGACCTGCCCGGCAGTGAACTCTTTCCCCTGACCTACACTTATGATTAAAGGCCACTCACCACCTTACCATTCGTCACATTTCATCTGCATTTGATGACCCCTTTCAAAATTCCTTGATTGTCCGGTGAATATGTTATACTGGTATCCGAAATCGCCGGTCGGCGCTTATTTTTGCTTGAACTGTATTCGGAGGAGTAATTATGAAAGGTGCATTCTACCAGGGAAACAAAAGATTCGGCGTTGGTGATTCCCCACCCCAGCCGCCAAAGGCCGGAGAGGTCAGGATAAACATCGCCTACGGCGGCATATGCGGCACGGATGTCCACATCTATATGGGGCATATGGACCACCGTATCAAGATGCCGCAGGTTATCGGCCACGAGATGTCCGGCACGGTGGCTGAAGTTGGAGAAGGCGTCACCGAATTCAAGGCTGGTGATAAAGTGATTGTCAGGCCGCTGATTCCCTGTGGCCGGTGCCCGGCCTGCGAAGCAGGTCACTACACCGTCTGCCATCAGATTAACGTGCTCGGCGTGGACACGCCGGGTTGTTTCCAGGGCAGCTGGACGGTACCGGCGGAAACATTGCACCACCTGCCGGATGATATCGACCTCAAGCTGGCCGCGGTGATTGAACCGGCGGCGGTGGGCGCACACGCCCTCCGCGTTGGACAGGTTACCGAGAAAGACTATGTGGTCGTCATCGGCGCCGGACCTATCGGCATCATGGTAGCGCTGGAGTCCAAACTGAAGGGAGCCCGCGTCCTCATCTCTGAAATCAACCCGTTTCGCATTAACCTTGCCCGGGAATTCGGTATGGAGGTGGTCAATCCAAAGGAGACCGACCTGCCAGCCTATGTAGCGGAGAAAACCGGCGGCGCCGGTGCCGATGTTGTCTTCGAGGTAACCGGACTGGCACCCGGGGCGGAAATGATGACCAAGCTGGCCAGGTCAAGAGGTCGGATTGTCATCGTCGGTATCTTTGCCGAGCCGGCACCGGTTGACCTGGGCCGGATAATGTGGCGGGAACTTCAGGTCCGCGGCGTCAGACTGTATGATGCGGTGGATTTCGAGACCGCGATTCCACTCGTAGCGGCAAAGGCCGTTCCGTGGGAAAAGTTGATTTCCGACGTGCGCCCGCTGGAAAGGACACAGGAGACCTTTGAAGAGATTGAACGCGGGGCCAACTTTATGAAAGTACTGCTGAATTGCAGCGATTAGCAAAGGAGGAAAACAGAGAGTGATAATGAAAAATGCCACCAAGGCGAAGCTCAAGGCAGGTAAAACAGCTATCGGCATCCGACTGGATTTCACCTCATCTACCATCGTGGAAAGCCTTACCGGCCTTGGCCTCGATTTCGTCTACTTCGACCTTGAGCATGGGCCTTCCAGTATAGAGTCATGCCAGGATATGTTCCGGGCGGCGGAGGTTGCCGGTCTGACTCCGCTGGTACGCGTGTCCAGCTATGACATCGGTTATACAGACCGCCTTCTGGATTCCGGCGCCATGGGCATCATCTTTCCCCACTGCAATACCAAAAAGGACGCTGAAGCCGCCGTCAGAGCGGTTAAATACCCGCCGGAAGGCGAACGCGGCGCTGGCGGCCGTCCTTTGACACTGAGCGGTATGCCCATCACCGATTACATCCGGGAAGCCAACCGGGAGACCATGGTCATCACCATGATTGAGGAATTGGAAGCGCTGGACAATCTACCCGAGATTCTTACCGTAGAGGGGCTTGACGTCCTCTGGGTTGGCCGGGTCGACCTTTCTGTTTCTGCCGGTATTCCCGGCAAACTGGACGACCCGAAGATTCAAGACGCTGTAAAACGTATCATCGCCGAGGGCAGCACCGCCGGCAAGGTGGTGGGCGTGGGAGCGGTCAATTCTAACCGACCCGACCAGATTAAAGAGTTTATCAGCCAGGGTGCCCGGTTTTTCTCCCTGGACACGACCGCCATATTGCGAAGCGCAGCGCGCAACATACTGCAAAGTATCGGGGCGGAATAGGCCGCTGCGATTTAATATTGCCCACTCTGCCTGAAGGAGGCTTAATGAATAACGGCCTGATGAAACTTGTCGGCAATACACCGATGGTGCAACTGAAGCACGTGAACGACACCGCAGCCACCATTCTGGCCAAGCTGGAAGCCTTAAATCCAAGCGGCAGTATCAAAGATGTCATGGCTTTTTATATGACAGACATCGCCGAGAAGAAGGGGCTGCTGAAACCGGGCGGCAAGATAATCGAGGAGACAAGCGGTAATACAGGCATTTCCTTCGCTATGATTGCTGCCTTAAAAGGGTACCACTTTGTGGCGGTAATGCCGGAGCATATGAGCAAGGAAAGAATGCAACTGATGCAGTCCTTCGGCGCCGAGATTGTCCTTACTCCCGCCGCGGATGGTTTCCCGGGTGCGGCGGAAAAACTGGAGCAGCTGGCCGAAGAGAACAAAGACGCCTGGCTCCCCCGGCAATTTGAGAACCGGGATAATACTGATGCCCACCGTGAAATCACCGGCAAAAGGATTTTACAGACGGTTGGTAAAGACATCGATGTCTTCGTGGCCGGTGTCGGCACCGGCGGCAGCCTGATGGGCGTGGCCGAGGCCTTGAAACAGGCTAACCCCGCGGTCAAAATCATCGCCGTGGAGCCGGCGGAATCAGCCGTCATGAGCGGTGGTGAGCCCAACAACCACATTATCCAGGGCATTGGCTCGGGATTCATCCCGGAACTGGTCGACCTCGACCTCATAGACGAGGTCATTCCGGTGAGCGAGAAAGATGCGGTGGCGATGACGAGAAGGCTCATACGGGAGGAAGGCCTGATGGTCGGCATTTCTTCCGGGGCCAACGTCCTGGCCTCGCTGGAGATTGCCCGGAAGTCGGGGCAGGGCAAGACTATCGTCACGCTTCTCCCCGATAGAGGGGAACGGTATCTGAGCCTGAATGTCCTCTAGGCTGGCCATTGACGAACGGAAAAGACTACAATTTAGCCCGCAGCTTCTCCGCTTTCCTCGGTGCGGCAATCCAGAGCGTAATGGCGGAAAGGCCGAAGCACACCATGGCGAAAATAAAAGCGCTGGTATAGCTGCCGGTAACATCATAGATGAAACCGCCCAGCCACGGCCCGATTGCTCCACCAATGCCGAACCCGGCCAGCAGCAGCCCGGACAGAACGCCAAAGTGTCGGCCATGGAATATATCCGCCAGCCCGGCATAGATGGTCGGTGCGCACAGCCCGGCGCCATAGCCAAAGCCTATCCCGTACAGGTAGAGAAGCCAGGGCTGTGATGTGTCACGCACTGAAAGCAATGCGGTGAGCGCCCCCAGAGTCAGGATAACCGCGAGTGTCCCCGTTTTCTCTCTCCCGATCCAGTCGGAAAGAGCCGCGGACAGCTGTCCGGCCACGGCGAAAATACCGAAGAGCGCAAAGATAGATGCCGCAAAGGTGCTGCTGTAGCCAACGTCCTCGGCAAACTTGACCTGATGACCAAGCACCAGATAAGCACCAACGCCCCAGTATAGTGACTGGGTTACCACCAGAAACCACAGCTGGTACGTCCTCAGTGCTTTCCGCAGCGTCCAGTCATGAGGTACGGACTTCTGGCTCTCCGCGGCACTGGCATCCAGTTCAATGGCCACTCGCTGGTCATCAGCACCGTAGGGTTTGAGGCCTTTCTCCTCCGGGCGGTAACGGTAGAAAAAGAGGTAAAGGGGAACGAGAACCGCAATGACAATACCGGCCATGACGAAGTAACTGTAACGCCAGCCCACTTGTGAGATGACAAATTCAACAAATATTCCATAAGTGAAGCTGAGACCGCCACCCATCTGTGCCAGGCCTATGACCATGCCCCGCTTCTTGGCAAACCAGTTGGACAGCGTCGGCCCGAGCAGCGGCCAGCCGCTAAACGCTGACCCCACGGGCATTAAAACGCCGAATAACAGGTAAAAATGCCACAGTTCACGGGCAAAAGCACAGCCAGCTGTGGCCAGTCCCAGCAAAATAGCACCGAACAAAATAAGCCGGTGGGGCTTCCAGCGGTCGTACAGGCTGCCGGCAATCGGTGCCGTTAAACCATACAGGAGGATGTTCAGAGAAAGCATGAGCGCCGTGCTACCACGGCTCCAGCCAAATTCACCGAGAATCGGCGGGAAAAAGACGGAGAAGGAATGCCGTGTACCGTAGACTAACATCATACCGATTATGGAAATAACAACCATCACCCAGCCATAAAAAAAGAGCGGCTTCCTGTTTTCACCACCCTTTTCGTCAGATATGGTTGTATTGCGTTGTGATTGGTCGGCAGGACCGCTCATAGCGTCATTCAAAACTTTATTATCTCGGCATTTATCTCTTTCTCTATCGTCACAATGCCAAAGGAATCTCGGGCCCGCCCCGGATTGAACATGAGCGTTCCCCGAATATATTCATTGAATGATAAATGAGAGTGTCCAAAGATGATAACGTCCACTTCGCCAAACAATGGCCGCACTCTTTCCGCTATCCCCCACGGCCCCCCGGAACCATGGCACACTCCGATTTGCTTCCCCTCGATATCAAGAGTCCGCCTGTCCGGCAGCATCCGCTTCAGTTCACTCGAGTCCATATTGCCGTACACCGCCTTGACCTCTCCGATTTCCCTGAGTCCCTCCAGCACCGCCCTTTCCGTAATATCCCCGGCATGAACGATGAGGTCAACTTTCTCCAGCGCGTCCATGATTGACAACGGTATATCTTCGATGGTCCGGGCATGCGTATCTGCTATAACGCCGATTTTCAATACCCTACTCCCGCTTCAATCTCTCCGCCATCTTCCGGCCCAACTCACGGGCTTCTGCCGCCAGCTGAGTGTTCTTCTGCGCATCCCCGGGTCGGTCGGCGTACCCGCTCACCACAAGCCGCCGGCTTCTGCCGACGAAGAAAATCCAGTCCACGAACTGGTGCAATGTATTAAGCGTATCCTCGATGCCCATCTGCTCGGCGACCACGATGATGCCCACCGACCGGGCTTTAGCTCGCAGGTTCTTTTTATACGGGAAGTAATTGCGGTCCAGGAAAACCTTCATCTGGGCGGTTACATTCAAGTAGTAGACCGGGCTGGCCAGAATCACGCCGTCCGCCTCGTAAAACTTGTCCATAATCCAGCCGGCATCATCCTTCTGGGTACAGGACTCAAGGGAGGCGCAATTTTCATGGCCGAGGCAGGGGTTTACTTTATGCTGGCTGACGACTATCTTCTCCGTTTCCGTACCGAGCTTTCCCGCTTCAGCAAGCGCCTGGTCGACCAGGAAACTAGTGTTGCCTTTCAGCCTGGGACTGCCGACTATGGCCAGTATTTTCAAGCCACCCCCTATAGCTCCCGGCGAAATGCTGGTATTCCGGTGATATCCTGCCCCAGAATCAGGGTGTGCATATCGTCCGTCCCTTCATAGGTGTAAACCGACTCGATATTGGCCATATGCCTGATAGGAGAATAATCCAGAGATATGCCATTAGCACCCAGGGTCTCACGGGCTAAACGGGTGCACATACGGGCAATCGCCACATTATTTTTCTTCGCCATGGAGATTTGGGCATAGTTCGCTTTACCTTCGTCCATAAGCCTGCCCAGCTGGTACGACAGCAGCTGCGCCTTGGTAATCTCAATGAGCATGGTGACCAGCTTTTCCTGAACCAGCTGATAGCCAGCAATCGGGGTGCCGAACTGCTCCCTTTCCTTGGCGTAGTTCAGGGCCGTCTCGTAACAATCCATGGCAATGCCAATCACGCCCCAGGAAATCCCGTAGCGTGCCTGGCTGAGGCAGCTAAGCGGAGCGCTCAGTCCTTTCGCGTTTGGCATCTGATTCTCCAGTGGTATCCGGCAGTCGGAAAAGCCCAGCTCACCCACTTCACTGGCCCGCATCGAACCCTTGTGACTCTGAGCCATCTGGCTGAAACCTTCGGTGCCCCGTTCCACCAGGAAGCCCTTAACTCCTTCGTCCGTTTTAGCCCAGACTACGGCCACATCAGCGATTTCTGACTCGGTTATCCATTGTTTGGTCCCGTTAAGCACCCAGCCGCCGGCGTCCTTCCTGGCCACCGTCTCCATCGCGGATACATCCGAACCGTGATTCGGCTCGGTCAGGCCAAAACAACCTATTTTTTCTCCCCGGGCAATTGACGGTAACCACTTCTGCTTCTGCTCCTCGGAGCCGTATCTCAATATGGCATACTCCACCAGGCCAAATTGAACCGCAATAAAGCTGCGCAGGGCGCTGTCAACTCTTTCTACCTCCTGGCATATAAGCCCAAAGGTAACGTAATTGGCCCCGTTCCCCCCGTACTCTTCGGGAAGGCAGGCGCCAATCATGCCCAGCGCTCCCATCTTGGGAGCAAGCACTTTCATATCCAGTGGCTTCTCCTCATGGAAGGCATCGGGCACCAGTGGTTCTATTTCATTCTCGAGGAATTCCCTGACCAGAGTCCGGGTCATCTTCTCTTCTTCGGAGAGCAAATCATCAATCTTATAATAGTCAACACCCTGGAATTTCATTTTCACTCACCTCTTTATGCCGACTGCTTTCCCCATCTCTGTTCGAATTTTGCCTTTACTCCGGTATTGATAAGCCACTGCGGCCACTGGCCGCTCGCCATTCGGGCAATCTCTTCGAACGGCCGTTTCCTGAGCCTGCCC
>JBARQF010000302.1:0-1545 GCA_049643605.1 Dehalococcoidales bacterium | reverse complement strand
AATGGCTCTCGTGCTAGAGCTGTTCTCGCTGGTCTAGGTGTGCACTCGGTAATGAGCTTAGAAAAGCGAGCCAGCATCGCGGCTGGGCTTTTCCTGGGGGCGGCAGCACATGCTACCGGCTGGCCATTACCGGAAGGAGGTTCTCAAAGAATAGTTGATGCTATGGCCGACTACCTCACTAAACTGGGTGGAAACATCATAACCGGTACTGAAATACAATCGCTTGATCAGCTATCGCCTCATCGGTTACTCATGCTGGATGTGACCCCTCAGCAATTCCTTGGTATGGCAGAACAGCGCTTGCCGTATCGCTATAAACGTAAACTGAGGAATTATAAATACGGGCCCGGTGTTTTTAAGATTGATTGGATACTTGATGGGCTTGTCCCTTGGAAAGCAGACGAATGCTTGGATGCAGGCGCTGTGCATCTCGGAGGCTATCTTGATGAAATAGTCGCCTCCGAAAGGGATGTATCGCAGGGACAGCACCCGGGAAAACCGTTTGTTATACTGGTACAGCCAAGCCTTTTCGACAAGACGCGCATTAAGGATACCGGGCATATTATCTGGGGATACTGCCATGTTCCCAATAGTTCTTCCTTCGATATGACCGAACGGATCGAATCACAGATAGAGCGCTTTGCGCCTGGTTTCAAAGACAGAATCATCGCCCGGCATACTATGAACACATCGGTTTTACAGAAAGATAATCCCAACTGTATTGACGGGGATATTACGGGGGGCGCCCAGAGTCTGAGAAGAATGTTCCTCCCGGAAGTGTCCTATGAAACACCAATTAGTAACGTCTTTCTCTGCTCTGCCACAACACCACCTGGCCCAGGTGTCCACGGCATTTGTGGAGCCCGCGCCGCTCAGTTTGCTCTACGAAAACAGAAGCTAGTATAGAAAATTAGTGACATGCTCTTAAAAGACTCAGAATGAGGTGCAGAAATTACAACCGTCCAGATTTATGATGTAAAACAGAACAGGGTGGTGACCGTAGAGAAGATAGAGAAGTCGGATGCGGAATGGAAAAAGTTGCTGACTGAGAAGCAGTATGAAATCACGACCCGGAAGGGAACGGAATCTCCGGGTACCTGCTCTTTTGACGGAGTCCACGAACCGGGTATCTTCCAGTGTGTACGCTGCAGCACCGACCTTTTCCGCAATTCCGCCAAGTTCGAATCGGGCACGGGCTGGCCCAGTTACTATGAGCCAATCTCGTCGTTAAACGTGGTGGAGCAGCCTGACATGAGTCTGGGAATGGCTCGGACGGAAGTGCTCTGCGCTCGGTGCGGCTCCCATCTCGGCCATGTTTTTGATGATGGTCCGCCACCGACCGGCAAACGCTATTGTATGAACGGCTTCGCGCTAAGACTCGTATCTGAGGGCGGACTATGAACCAGGGAGTCTCCTTGGAAGTTGCTACTCTCGCCGGCGGTTGTTTCTGGTGTATCGAGGCGGTCTTTCGAGAAGTTGATGGCGTCGAGAATGTGGTTTCCGGCTACACGGGCGGTGCCACCGTCAACCCGACCTATCAGCAGG
>JBARQF010000301.1:0-2308 GCA_049643605.1 Dehalococcoidales bacterium | reverse complement strand
CCCTTATACCCCATGATTAATCCCATTAAATAGATAAGGGGGCAACTATGGCTATTGACAAGGAAAAAATGATATTGATGTTTCGCACCATGGTCCGCATCCGGCGGTTCGAGGAACGTGTTGCCCGCGAGTTTGCCGATGGCAATATTCCCGGCAGTGTCCATCTCTATATCGGTGAGGAAGCGGTGGCCACCGGGGCAATCGCTCACCTGAAAAAAGAGGACTATATCATGAGCACCCATCGCGGACACGGGCACATTATCGCCAAGGGCGGCGAACCCAACAAGATGATGGCGGAAATGTTCGCCAAGAAGACCGGCTACTGCCTGGGCAAGGGTGGTTCCATGCACATCGCCGACCTCGATATCGGCATGCTGGGCGCAGCCGGCATCGTTGGCTCCGGCATACCGATTGCCACCGGCGCCGCGCTTTCCGCTCAAATGAGGGGGACCGACCAGGTCACCATTTGCTTCTTCGGTGACGGTGCCTCGAACACTGGCCGCTTTCACGAGGGAATAAATATGGCCTCGGTCTGGCACCTGCCGGTCGTCTTCATCTGCGAGAATAACCTCTGGGCGGTTTCCGTGCCCACCAGCCTCTCGCTGAATATCCCCAATGTCGCCGACCGGGCGGTCGGCTATGGAATCCCCGGGGTGGTTGTCGATGGAATGGATGTCATGGCGGTCTATGAGGCAGCGGGGGAGGCGGTCAACCGGGCGCGGAAGGGGCAGGGCCCGACCCTCATCGAGGCCAAGACTTACCGCTTCCGCGGCCATTTTGAGGGAGATTCAGGCACTTACCGCCCCAAAGAAGAAATCGACAGATGGATGCAGAAAGACCCCATCAACAACTACAAAGCAAAGCTTCTGGAAACGAAGGTGCTGACGGAGAAGCAGGCTGAGGACATTGATAAGGAAGCGCTTGCCGAAATGGAAGCGGCCATGAAATTCGCTCATGACAGCCCCTTCCCGGAACTGAAAGAAACTCTGGAAAATGTTTACACATAGGAGACGGGAATGAGAGAGATAAATATTCGACAGGCGATTGGGGAAGCCCTGGACGAGGAAATGGCCAGGGACCCCTCGGTATTCATCATCGGCGAGGACGTGGGCCCAATGGGTGGCCTGATGGGTGAAATCGGTGGCCTGTATAAGAAATACGGCATAGACAGGGTCAGGGATACCCCCCTCTCCGAGGCTGCCATTCTCGGCGCCGCCATCGGCTCCGCCATCACCGGTTTGAGGCCGATTGCGCGGATGCGGTTCGCCGACTTCCTGGGCGTAGCCTGGGATGAAATCATGAACCAGATGACCAAGATGAAATACATGTTCGGGGGCAAGATTAAAATGCCCCTTACCATGGATGCCCTCACCGGCGCCGGCCGGCGCTCGGCTGCCCAGCATTCGCAGAGCATCGAGGGCATGATGATGAGCATCCCGGGACTGAAGATTGTCCTGCCCTCAAACGCCTACGACGCCAAAGGGCTGCTCAAGACCGCCATCCGGGATGATAACCCGGTAATGTTCTTCGAGCACAAGTTCTTAATGTGGGCCGGCCCCAAGAGCGATGTTCCGGAAGAGGAGTACCTTATTCCCTTCGGGCAGGCAGAAATCAAGCGGGAAGGGAAAGATATTACGGTAGTCGCCACGGCCGCCATGGTAACACGGGCGCTGAATGCGGCGGAAACGCTACAGAAGGAAAAGGGCATCAGCATCGAAGTTATCGACCCTCGCACCATCGTGCCCTTCGATAAGGAGACGGTACTGAACTCGGTAAAGAAGACAGGCCGCCTGGTTGTCTTCACCGAGGAATGTGAAACGGGCAGCTTCGCCGGCCAGGTGGCGGCGATAGTGGCCGATGAAGGATTTGACTACCTTGATGCTCCGATAAAGCGGGTTAACGCACCGGATACGCCGGTACCGTACGGGATTGTCCTGGAAGATTACTGGATTCCCAACGAGGAAAACCTGATAAAAAAGATAAACGAGATACTGTAATAACCAGCCCGCTTGCAGCGCAGATAATATTCACAGTATCCCGCTGTCATTGAATCAAGCGCTATGGAAGGGGAAGGGACTGACAAATGATTTTTGGCACCTTCCCCTTTTATTTTGATATGGAAACAACATGATTTGCGCCAATGGTGCCATCCGTATAATATATATCTAGCAAACTACAGGAGGTATTGAAGCTATGGCCCATGATGAAAAGCTGATGCAGAAACTGGCGGAAAAAGCCAAGATTATCCGTAGAGACGCCGTGGAAATGATTAGGGCCGGCAAGCTGGGATGGATAGGCGGCTCATTTT
>JBARQF010000300.1:0-13506 GCA_049643605.1 Dehalococcoidales bacterium | reverse complement strand
GGGGTGGGTGAGGATGGGGAGGGGGTCGGCGCTATCATCTCGCCGTTCAAGCCCCATCTCGTTGATGTGGTCAGGCAAACGGTGCCCCCGGAATGGCTTCAGGCACAGGTTGAGCGTGCTGTCAACGAGGCGGTGCCCTATGCCTGGGGGGAAACGGATACCTTCAGTATCACCATTCAGCTGAAGGACAGGGTCGAGGCTGGGGCGGGGGCATTAAAAAACCTGTTGCACAGAGAAGGTGTTTTCCCGGTGCTCTATGAGCAGCTTATTGAATTAATTACCGACGAGATAGCACCGGCGGAAGATGAAATGCCGGCCATGCTGGCCATATCTGGGGAAGAGATGGAGACGGTGCTGCGCCGGATAGTGCCCGAGGATTGGCTGCTGACACAATTGGATAGCGCCATAGATGAAATGGTGCCCTACCTTACCAAAGAAACCGAGCATTTCACCGTTGAGATAGACCTGATGGAACCGCTCAATAAACTGGAAGGGGTGCTGATTGATTTTCTGTCAAAGCCGGAAACCTACGACAGCCTGTTTGCCGATATGCTGGCGCCGGCACTGCAGCAGAACCTTGGAGAAGTAACCGAGCTACCACTCGGCATAGAGCTGACCGCTGATGAAATCATTGCTACTACCAGGGATATACTGACTCTGGAGTGGTATCAGGAGCTGGTGCAGGACTTGGTCGGTCAGATATTCGCCTACCTGCGCGGCACGCAGGATGAACTCGAATTGACAATACCTCTGGCCGACCGCAAGCCGGAAATAGCTGAAGCACTCAGCCAGCTGGCTGACGAGAAAATGGAGAGCGCTTTCGACGATTTGCCAGTGTGCTCGGGGGCACATCTGCTGGAACTGCTGTCTGACCCCTCTCTGGAAAACATCCTGTGCCGCCCGTTTGATATATCCTACCAGGGGTTCAAAGACCTGGTGGGCATAGACATCGGCAGCCTGGTACAGCCTGTCATAGAGCTGGCAATACCCGATGAGTGGACTTTAACTGAAGCCGACATGAACCAGCTGTTCGGCGGTGAAGGTGAGGACAATATTCTGAGCCAGCTTCGGGAGCTGGTGCAGGAAGGACTGACCTTTACCGATGGTGACCTGATTGAGATTATGGATACCGATGCCGCTGCTCTGGAAGACATCCGGCAATTGATAGCTGATGGCCTGGTCTTCACCGAGCAGGACTTAAAATATTTAATGGACGATGCAGAGGAGGATGGTGCCAGCGAGCAATTGACGACCTTTGAGCAGGTGCGTTCCGGCCTTGGCACGGCGAAGCAATGGGTCAACTTTATCTGGATAATACCATTTTTAATGATGATAGGGGCCGGGGCGCTGGGTGGCCGACGGTGGAGCAGCCGACTTATCTGGGCGGCGGCATTGCTGGCAGCCATGGCGATTATCGCCTATATTATCTTTGGGCCGGTGTTCTCCGCCACCGCGCAGCCGATGATAGACCAGGCACTCGCCATGGAGTTCGGCCAGACTGAAGGAATGACCTTGTTAATTGCGGAAAAGGGAAATATCCTGGCGCATAACGCCATTGACAGCTTTATCAGCGGGCTCAGAAATCAGTCGCTGGGACTGATAATCGCCTCGGTGGTGCTTATCGGGGCGGGGGTGGTCTGGCACAACTGGGACAAAATCCGCCGAGCCTGAATCCAGGAGACTAATAGTACTTGACAGGAAAATGGATTGACTATAATATATAAATATCTATATATAAATATATAAGAGAATAAAATATGCGGAGCAGTATGAATTATGCACAATCCAGAAATGTTTAAATTGAAAGCCGAACTCTGCAAGACTTTTGCCGATGCTAAGAGGCTCGCTATTATACATGAATTGCGGGCTGGCGAGAAGCTGGTCGGTGAACTGGCTCAAACCCTCCAAATACCCCACGCTGTCGCCTCGCGGCACCTGGCGCTGCTGCGCAATCGTGGGGTGGTCAGACCGCGCCGGGAAGGGACAAATGTCTATTACAGTCTCACCGACCCCAAGATAGTGGCGGCGTGCGACATAATTCATGAAGTGCTTTTGAATTCTTTGAACAAGAATCGGGAGATGGCCGAAAGGCTGACCGACTGATTATTTCAAGGACAATCGACGAAGGGATGCGCAGGATAAGGAGGCATTATGGGTAAACTGGGTGGCAAACAGCGGTTATATCTGGAGGAAAAGTTCGGCGACCGCGCGAATTTCAGGAAGACGGAGAGGAAGCTTTACGGGCATGATATCGCCGCCATGCCGGCGTTGATAAAACCGATGGTAGGCAGCACCGTTCCGGACGCAGTGGTGCAGCCGGAGACCGAAGAGGAACTGGTGGAACTGGTGAAGTGGGCAGCCGAAAGCAATATTCCCCTGACGCCGCGGGGCAGGGCAACTTCAGGTTATGGTGGTGTCCTGCCGGTAAAGAAGGGCGTGGTGGTTGACTTCTACCGGATGAAGCGCGTTCTTGATGTTGACCCTGAAGCGCTGACGGCAACGGTGCAGGCTGGCGTGGTCTGGGAGAAGCTCGATAAGGAACTGAAAAAGCATGGCCTGACACTGCGGCTGTATCCGACCAGCTATCCGGCGGCCACCGTCGGTGGGTGGCTGGCGCAGGGCGGGACGGGCATCGGTTCTTATGAAGCAGGATGGTTCCGCGATAACGTGGTCAGTGCCCGGGTGGTGCTGCCTGGCGGTGAAGTGCGCGTGTTCAGCGGTCCGGAGCTTGACCTGATATCCGAGGCTGAGGGCATTACCGGCCTTATCAGCGATATTACGCTGAAGGTGATGCCGCTGGAGGACATGGAAGTGGTCGCCATCGGCTGCCCGGATGCCCACGACCTGCAGCATCTCATTCAGTCCATCCACGATGCCAAATTACCGATATGGTCGCTTTTATTTATCAATCCAAAAATGGCGGAGCTGAAGAACAAGGCGCCACTGAGGGAGCATCACGGACACCCGGCGGAGGAGCGGGTACTGCTGCCCGCGTCTTATATCATCACGCTGGTATTTCGCAGGAAAGACCGTGAGGCGGTGATGGACAAGCTCCCCCAACTGATGAAACCATGCCAGGCGGAGATGCTGAGCGAGCGCATTGCGGAGCACGAATGGGAAAATCGCTTCAAACTGATGATTGTCAAACGCCTCGGGCCAAGCCTGGTGCCGGCGGAAATCGTCGTGCCGTTATCCAGTCTGGGCGACGTGATGACCGAGATTGAAAGCAAGGTGGACCAGCCTGTGGTCAAGGAAGGTGTCATCATCAGGGAAACCGACAGTAGGCCCCCGGAGGTGGTAATTCTCGGTTTCATTCCCAGCGACCAGAGAAAACTCAGCTACAATTTCGTCTTCACTCTGGCGCTCACCATAATGAAGATCGCGGAAAAGCACGGCGGACGTCCCTACGCCACCGGACTTTATTTTGCCAAGAAGGCGGCCGGTATACTGGGCGCGGAGAGAGCTACCCGGATGAAATCGTTCAAGAAGCAGGTTGATCCCCGGGGTATTTTAAATCCCGGCAAGGTACTCAACGGTGGACTTCTGGGAATGGCTATGGGCGTGGCCGGTGTCTTCGAGCCGCTACTCAGGCCATTCGGCAACTATGTCATTACACAGATAGGTGAAGCGCCGACAAAGCCGATAAAAGGTATTCCCGCTGACGTGGCGTGGTATGCCTACAGCTGCTCCCAGTGCGGCTACTGCATCGATGAGTGCGACCAGTTCTACGGGCGGGGTTGGGAGAGCCAGAGTCCGCGTGGAAAATGGTACTGGCTCCGTGAGTACATGGAAGGCCACGAGAAGTGGGACCAGTTTATGGTGGATACAATTGTTGTCTGCACCACCTGCGAGCTATGCAACCTGCGCTGCTCGGCATCTCTGCCCATTGAACCCTCCTGGATGAAACTGCGTGGCAAATTGATTGATGAAGACAAGAGAATGACCTTCCCACCGTTTGAGATGATGGGGGCGGCGCTGCGCAAGGAGGGCGACATCTGGGCCGGTTACCGGAAAGACCGGACCGCCTGGTTTCCGCCCGACCTCTGGGAAAAGCACGGCCCGGGGCACAAGGCCAAGATTGCGTATTTCGCTGGCTGCACCGTCAGCTACGTGGAGCACGATATTGGCATGGCCAGTGTCCGGCTTCTTGATGAGGCTGGGGTGGATTTCACTTACGTTGGTGAGAAGGAGAACTGCTGCGGCACGCCCATGCTGATGGCCGGTAAGTGGGACGTTTTTGTCGAGACGATTAAGAAAAACATTGCCGCGGTCAAGGAAGCCGGGGCGGATACCGTGGTTGCTTCCTGTCCCGCCTGTGACATGATGTGGCGTTACGTCTATCCGGTATGGGCGGAAAAGCTGGGCATAGAGTATAACATTAAAGCCAGGCACTACAGCGAAGTTCTGGCGGAGAAAATCAGAAAAGGCGAATTCGCCTTTAAAGATGGCGACCAGAAACCCTGCACCGTTACCTGGCATGATTCCTGTCATATCGGTCGTGTCTCCGGCGTATATGATGCACCGCGTGAGCTGATTGAGGCCATTCCCGGGGTGAAGCTCGTGGAGATGGAGTACAATCGGGAAAATGCTCATTGCTGCGGCAGTGTTATGACGCTGATTAAAGAGCCGCCGGTGGCTGCCGATATAGGTAAAGAGCGCCTTGATGAGGCCGTGGCAGTCGGTGCGGAAAAGGTGCTGGCACTATGTCCCTGCTGCGAATTCCAGCTCCGCGTGAGCGCGGATAAAAAGAAGTCGCCGGTCGAGGTTGTTGACCTGGCTCGTTTTGCGGCGTCCTATCTCGGGTATAAATTTCCTGACCCGAATCCGGAGGTACAGCGGCAGTGGGCAGTCTTCGAGGCTATGATTGCCCTGATGACACCGCGGGGGTTTGCCGACCTGATGGGTTCAATGTTGCCGGAGCTCATCGATGCTATGCCTTTCGGCATGGGAAAGATGATGAGGCTAATGGGCAGGATTCCGGGGGCGCTTCAGCTGATGAAGCCCATGTTTCCCATCCTGTTCCCCAGATTGCTGCCGATGATGATGCCCAAAGTAATGCCAGTGATGCTGGAGCGGGTAGCCGAACGCATTCCGATGCCGGATTACATGCGGGAGCAGATGCCGGAGCTGATGCCGAAAGTGATGGACAACCTGATGCCGCATATGATTGGTGACGTGGTACCGCTGGTTACCCGGCCCATGATTGATTATTTACGGGGCAAGTAAAAAGCAGGCCGACCTGATATAACTAAAAATCCTGTCCGGGCAGAAGCGCGCGGTAAAGGCCACAGTGTCGACATCGCTCATACTGCTTCAATTCATCTCGTCATACACGTCTCGCGATTGGCTGTTTAACTGAGCCACCCGGCGTAATTTTGCCCTTACGCGCGCGACCAGCTCCAGAGGGTAAAAGGGCTTCCTGATGAAATCGTCGGCGCCAATCTCCACGGATTCGCGCAGGGCGGCCATCTCACCTCTGCCGGTAAGCATAATTACCGGTACCTGGGATTTCCGGCGTATCAGGTCAAGCACCTGAAAGCCGTCAAGGCCGGGCATCATAATATCGAGGATAATCAGGTCAGGCCGGCACTCGTGCATCAGGGAAAATGCGGAATCGCCACTGGTGGCACCTGCAAAATCATACCCTTCTTCTTCAAGTATGTTCTTGAGCAATCGAAGTATCTCCTCTTCATCATCGATGGCCATTATGCAAGTACGCTTTTTCATCTTTTCATCGATTCCTTTCTTTTATCACTTATATGGCGTCAATTTGGCGATAACTTGTAGCCCGCTACCTTTGGTAATGGAAGGGAAGTTGACCGGTTCACCATCCGTTCCGGTGAATACGAACCTCCACTATCCAAACTGATACAGTTAATGGCTGAGGGGGCTGTTATCGACAGGATATCATGCTTGTGAACTCTGGCCGGATTGGCCATGGCCACCTTGCCGTGTGCCTTGCGGAACTGCTTCATCACTTCATTGTGCGCTGAAAATGAAACCTGGGTGTATTGCCGTAATTCAAACATTTCCTTTAACTCCTCTTTGTTATCAGTGTTTGCCCGTTAAATCGCTTCCAGGCTGAACTGCGGGGACATGGAACTGCTGTCAGCAGAAGCTCGGCGGCAGTAAAAACAGCCACCATCAATGGAGACCCTGTATCTGGCATCTCCGGGCAACAGGAAACTGACCCGTCCGTTTTGCATTGAGATAACTGTCTTCGGAACAGGCTCGCCATTACTGGCTGTTGCCCTTTCCCACTCGCCTTCACCGTTTTCAACGTAGATGCCGGTTTTCAGAATGAGGTACTGATAGTGCCTTACGAGTTGCTGCGCATTGGTCAGGTACAGCGTTACCTTTATTTCGGAGGCACTGCTGGTGGCATCTATGTAGAAGAGGTCGCCGGGGTTGCTGACCCCTCCGATGGCTCTGCCGAATGCGGTATAGCTTGGCCTCGCCGAAGGTTCAGCGACTTCTACCCTCACCGTTCCACCATCGGTCAGTTCGTTGACACTGGTAGCGTGAGCTATCGGCCAGGGAAGAAGGAAGAGGAGGAGAAAGGGTAAAAGCTTCTTTATCCATTTGTTTCGCATCTCAGGCACCTCGTTCGCGGTTGTTTTATGCTTTCAGGATAGAGCCGGGATACGAAACAAAGCCTAAATATCTACCTTGCAGTTCTAAAGATTTCCTTAAAGTTTGGGGGAAATAAAAAAAGCACCCGGAACGGGTGCTTTCAAAGCGGTTTGTTAAAAGGCTACAGGCGGCTTCTTAACCGGAATCAGCGAACTGGTAGCCAACACCGGAAACGGTGATGATATGTTTGGGGCTGTTCGGGTCTGGCTCCAGCTTGGAGCGCAGCCGGCGGACAAAGACGTGCAGGTACTCCCTTTCCTCCCGGTATTCCGGACCCCATACCTTGTTCAGCAGATGGGTATGGGTGAGCACCTTGCCGGTATTAACGGCCAGTTCCTGAAGGAGGGCATATTCAGTGGGAGTCAGTTTTATTTCCAGGCCGGCACGAGTCACCTGTCTGGCGGCGAAGTTGATGACCAGGTCGCCGCTGGTGACGGTAGATTTCGTGGGAGATACGCTGGCCGTTTTGACGCGCCGAAGGACGGCACTGACCCGCGCTATGAGTTCATTGGCTCCGAAAGGCTTGACGATGTAGTCATCGGCGCCGAGGTCGAGGCACCTCACCTTGTCCTTTTCATCGCCCATGGCGCTGAGCATAATGATTGGAATCTGCGACCATTCACGCAGCTGGCGGCATACCTCAAAGCCGTCCATTTTGGGCATCATGACATCCAGTATGATGAGGTCGGGCAGCTCCATCTCTATCATGTGAAGTGCCTCTTCGCCGTTGGTCGCGCTAATGACCGTGTAGCCTCTATCCTCCAGATTAGAGCGCAGAAATCTAAGGATGCTCATTTCATCATCGACTGTTAGAATCCGTTGCTTCATCAGATGATAACCCTTTATTCGTTAAGCGTGGCCGGTAAGAAAGCTAAGATTTTCTAAGAATTCTGAGCAGGGCGTCTCTGAATTCCTCAACCGAAGCGATTGGCTTCTGTAGTTCTGGAGGTAGACCTGAGAGCAGGGACTTGCTGCCGGTTCCCTCCTTTGCCGCCAGCTTCTGGAGCAGCCTGTGCTCTCTAGATAGGCTGGCAACCAGTTCGGCGAAATTTTCCTGCAACCGTTCGGTCTTTTCAGTGATGTTCTGCCTGAGCTTAAGACGTTCCTGCCAATTCGCAACGGCCTGGTGGATTTTACGAAGCGCTTCATCCTGGTCAAACGGCTTGGTAATATAGTCATAAGCGCCCAGTTTCATGGCGGTAACGGCGGTTTGGGCATCGGCAACTGCGGTTACCATGATGACACAGAGGTCCGGCCAATCGGCGCTTATTTTTCCAAGCACTTCAACGCCGGACAGGCCGGGCATTTTAATATCCAGCATCACCACATCAATACCACCATCAGCGATAACGGACAGGGCTTCTTTGCCGTTAGCCGCGGTGGCAACTTCGTAGCCGGCGGCCTGTAAAATTCGCTGAAGCAGTACCCGCACCGTTTCCTCATCATCAACAACCAGAACCCTTGTTTTGTAGTCTGCCATTTTATTCCCCTGAGGATTTTCTTTTATAATAGCTCTTATTTTATCAGGGGTAAAGGGTTCGGGCGAAAAAATTCTGCCAATGTGTCCAGAAAGGGCGAGTATATAGCAGCTCGTTGGTTCTCCGGTCAGGGATGGATGCGGTGCCGCTCGACGAAGCGGGCCATGCGGCGCAGTGCTTCCTCAATGTCAGATAGTGAGGTCGCATAACAGCAGCGCACGTGCCCCTCGCCCAGCCGACCGAAAAGGCTGCCGGGCATGACGATTACTTTTTCTTCCTTGAGAAGATTCTCGGTGAATTCGTCTGATGTCATGCCGGTGAGCTTAATCGATGGAAAGGCATAGAAAGCCCCTTTTGGTTCGTGACACCTGAGCCCTATGTCGTTAAGACCGCGGATGATAACCTCGCGGCGGCGCTCGTACTCAGCCAGCATGCGCTGGACATCGTCTTCGCCGTTATTCAGGGCTTCCAGAGCCGCCATCTGCGCCATGCTGGGCGGGCTTAACATGGTGTGCTGGTGAACCTTGCTGATGGCCGCCATGATATCCGCAGGGCCGGCGGCATAGCCCAGGCGCCAGCCGGTCATGGCATATGCTTTGGAAACACCATTGAGGAGAATGGTGCGTTCCTTCATTCCCGGTAAAGTTGGAAAACAGGTGTGCTTCACGCCATACGTCTGGCGGCTGTAGATTTCATCCGAGATTACCAGCAGGTCGTGTTTTTCCGCCACCCGGGCGATATCGGCATATTCCTCACGGGTTAGCTCGGTACCCGTAGGGTTGGCCGGGTAGCCGAAGAGGAGGACCTTTGTCTTCGGGGTAATACTGGCCTCAATCTGGTCGGGTTCCAGTTTGAAGTCATTATCCGGTCTGGTGGGTACGGTGACCGGTATGCCGTGCGCTAAAACGATGCAAGAAGGATAGCACACGTAGTAGGGGTCGGGCATTATAACCTCGTCGCCGGGGTTCAGAGTCGTTCTGAAGGCAAGGTCCATCGCCTGGCTGGAGCCAACGGTGATAACGATTTCGGTTTCCGGGTCATATTTTATGCCGTAGAGCTTTTCCAGATGTCGGGCAACAGCTTCTCGCAGTTCGAGAAATCCCGCCGTCGGTGTATAACTGGTGATACCCTTCTTCATAGCTTCAATGCCGGCCTCACAGATATGCCAGGGCGTGGGGAAATCAGGCTCACCGACGCTCAGTGAAATGCCGCCTTCCAGAGAGTGAAACAGGTTTAAAAATTTGGCAAAGCCGGCGTCGGACACTCTGGCCACGCGCTCCGCGGTTCTTTTTTTCATTCCGGTTACCCGTTCTGCAGACATCGTTCTTTATTCCTTCCCGTGACGATTATATGGCGCACCGCATCAGTGAAATTTACGGAGGTGCGATTATTTCTGCACCGTTAAGATTATAATGTCAGACGTAGGAAATGACAATACGAAGATGCTGAGATTGGTTAAAAAACTCGGTTTCAGTACAGCAAGGCTGTCCACCGACGAAAGCCGGGTGATTCTCGTACGCAAAAAAGGAACCGCCCCGATTTTATCGGGGCGGTTATCTGTGCAGAGATTCCGCTTACTGTTAGAAGCCGGTTATCATCTGCCCCGGTAGCCAGAGGATTATCTGGGGGAAGATGATGCACAGTGCCAGCGCAATCACGATGAGGATAATAAAAGGCCATACCCCACGGATGATGTCACCCGTGGTTACCCCCAGAGATGGGTCAGCGGCACCGCGGAGGTAGAATATGGCGTAGGCGAAGGGAGGGGTCAGGAAAGACGTCTGCAGGTTAACGCATATCATCATGGCAAACCAGAGCTTGTCGAAACCGAGCGCGTCTCCTACCGGCGTTATTATGGGAACGATAATGAACAGTATCCCCAGCCAGTCAATGAAATAGCCCAGGAGGAAAACGACGAACATGATGATGGCGAAGATGCCCCACTTGCCACCGGGAGCGCTCAGAATGATCTCTTTCACGATATCGCCGCCGCCGCCGCGCATAAATATGCCGACGAAGGCGTAAGCGGTGGCGCCGACCAAGAGTACCATGCCGGTGACTTTTATCGTCTCGGTCATGGTATTTTTAAGGATCTGAAAGTTAAACCGGCGGTAAGCGACCGCCATAAGCGTGGCGGCAAGGGCACCGACGGAGGCAGCCTCGGTGGGGGTAGCGATACCCATGAAAATACTCCCCAGTACGGACAGAATTAGTACCAGTGGCGGTACCATTGAGGTGAGCAGGTCCCAGGTTTTCTTCCCCCAGGGGACGGCCCTCTCCTCAACCGGCACAGCGGGCGCTATTTCTTTCTGGAGGAAACAGCGTATGGCGAGGTAGCTGCAGTATAAACCGGAAAGGAGGAACCCGGGGATGAAGGCGGCAAAGAACAGCTTACCTACCGAGATTGCCGCCATTGGCCCGTAGATTACCAGCATAATGCTGGGGGGAATCAGTATGCCCAGGGTGCCGCCGGCACAGGTGGCACCGCAGGCCAGAGCTTTATCGTAACCTCGCTTTATCATGGCGGGCAGGGCGATGATGGTCAGCGCCGTGACCGAGGCGCCGATGATGCCGACGCAGGCGGCCAGGATGGTGCCGATTAGTATGGTGACTATGGCCAGCCCGCCCCGGAAACCGGCGAGCCACAGGTACATGGCGGCGAACATTTTTTCGGTTATTCCCGAATAACCCAGCATGATGCCCATGAAGATAAAACCCGGCGCCGCCATAATGATATAGTTATTCAGCAAGCTAAAGACACGGTGGTAGATGACTTCCAGGGCGATATTTGGCCCGAACATGGCGATTCCCATGACGATGCCCATACCACCGACCACAATGGCCAGAGGGTAGCCAAGCATGACGAAAAGCAGGATGCCACCGAGCATGGCTATGGTGACTAACTCTGGGCTAATATTAATCATAGCTCTTCATTCCTCACCAGAAAATAGATGTCACGGTAGAGCGTGGCAATACCCTGGAGGGCAAACAAAACAAAGCCAATAAAGACGGTGGTTCTTACCGGACCCATTATGGGATACCACCAGCTAAACAGGTTCTTCTCATTGGTTTCCCAGGCAAACCACATCCAGTTCCAGCTGGCGTAGGCAAGCAGACCGATGAGCGGCAGGAGAAAGAGCAGGGCGCAAAACACGTCGATGGTAAGCTTGGCCCACACTGGAAAGTGTGTGTAAATAACATCCACCCTGATGTGGCGGCGGTTGAGGTGGACATAGCCGAAGGAAAGGGTATACATGGTGGCCGCGGTGAAGACGGCCGTTATCGGCAGTGTTGTCGTCGGGTGGTTAAGCACATACCGCATGAACACCTCAACGCAGATGATACCAAGACAGAGGAGGGAAAGCCATCTCACTGCCATGCCCACCCTGTCATTAAGACGGTCTATCGCTTTAACTATCTTTCTCATTTTCTGTTTTAATCTTTCAAATTTTATCCTTTACCATGCCCCGCTCCGGAGCTAAGACCGGAGCGGGGCCAAACTAGATTTGGCTGTCGTTAGCTAACCGGGCTTTACTTGAATGACCATTTGGCCCAGGAAGGAAGCCCGTACAAATCATTCCAGTTCTTGGCAAAATCACGCTGGGACTGCGCCACCTCCATAAATCCGGGGTCCTTGAGCATCTCTTCATCGATGTATTCTATGGCTTCCTTACCGAACGCCTCCTCTATTGCCGAGGGCAGAGGCTGGACGATGTTCCCGTAGTCTCTGAAGTTCTGGAGCGCTTCGACATCGCCGGCGATGAGCTGGTCATGGTAGTCCCATGTCTCCGCCACGGCCATGTCCTCAATGAGGACCTTGAGGTCGTCGGGCAGCGCCATAAACACGCTCTTCTTCAACAGAAACATATAGACCTCGGTGGGCGCCCGTATCGGGGACATGTAGATGTACTTGCCCACTTCATTCAGGCCCATTTCCCAGTCAAAGCGCGGGGAGCTGCATTCGTAGGCGTCAATGAGGCCGCGTTGCATGGCTTCGAAGACTTCGCCCAGGGGCATGAAGAGCGGGCCGACGCCCATGCGGCCGAGGACGGTGCCACCGTCACCGGAGCAGCGCATCTTTATCCCATCCAGGTCGGCGACGGTGTTCAGCTCCTTTTGAAAGTGGCCGAATATCTCGGGTGGCCCGGCGAAACCAGTACCATTAGGAAAATATAAATCCCACCCCAGTGTCTCGAACCACTTGTTGGCTATGTCGCAACCCTCGTTGTCAAGCCAGATCTGGAGCGGCTCCGGAGGCATGCCGGCTACCGGTTGAATGAGATAGCCTGCCCATGGCATGTCGCCTCTCATATAGCCGCCGCCGCTGCCGGCCCAGTCAAGCACGCCGGTCTGAAGAGCCTTGTGCTCTTCAGTTGCCGGGCAGATGGCGCCGGCGGGGTGAGCTTTCATGATTAGGCGTCCCTGACTGGCGATTTCAATTCGCTTGGCTAAATTCTCCATGCCCCAGGTTACCGGCATTCCGGCGGGCAGGGAGGACTGTCCTATCAAGGTGATTACTTCTGCCGGTGCAGCTGGGGCTGGTGATGGTGCTGGAGTGGGAGCTGGAGCTGGAGCCGGTGCTGGAGCTGGAGCCGGAGCCGGTGCTGGAGCCGGTGCTGGAGCTGGTGCTGGAGCTGGAGCTGGAGCCGCACAACCGGCGACGATAACGCTGCTGATAAGAAACAGCACCAGAACTGCGGTAATTATTCTTCCTTTCTTCATTTACTCCTCCTCAGAAAATTTTTAATCCAGCTATCCATTGGTTTGTTTTGAAATTTATCACCCCCTTTATTCTTTTGGGCATTCGCCCTGAATCTTGATTTTGCAATGTAAATATATCATCCAATGAAAATAATAATAATGCTGAAAATTGAAAAGAGTTGACTGCTACTGAACTGGCTACTTGAGGGATACTAATTACCCAAAAAGGTAAAGAATTCTTTTCCGTGGGGTACTCAGCGTGGCGCTCCGAACTCTCAGCTGGTGGAACCCGCGCCCGTCTTCGGTGACGCACTCGAATCGTCCACCAGTCTCATTGAGCCCGCGCGATATCAGGCGATTATTTTGGGCAATATCATTGTTCCCCTTAAGCGTCCGCTCCTTTCGCCCGAAGGCTTTAAATTATCCTCTGACTGTAGATGCAAACGAAAGGTGGATATTGCCTGATATTCAATTGTGAATTGCTGCAATTATTATAGCACGGCCTGTCAAGTATATATATGGGTAAAAAAGAAAAAAATATTATATTTATCGTAATGTAAGGAACGATAAAGGGTTCAGATGTCTGAATTAAGCCTCTCACACCGCCCAATCCAGAGAGAGAAGGGACAACCTCCTGATATACAGGCCGCGCTAGCCAGCAGTATCGTTATGGTAACGTCCGTCACGGTACTGT
>JBARQF010000299.1:0-2233 GCA_049643605.1 Dehalococcoidales bacterium | reverse complement strand
CACCCTGTATGATAGAGAGCGTGGCCTGATTTACCACTATCTGAACCGGGTTGTTTGCCATACCAGGCACCCCTCTTGGCTGCTATTCCTGATTCTGGAGAAAATCAATTGCCCACTGGATGGCCTCTTCACCTTCCAGCTCCAGCTCTATATCCGGCTTGATTCCCTTTCCCTCAATAAGTCGGCCATTCGGCGTGAGCCAGCGTGCCGTGGTTATGTAAAGTCCAGCACCGTCCTGAAGCTCCCGGGCGATGTTAACACTACCCTTGCCAAAGGTCTGGCTCCCGGCAACGGTCGCTCGCCCGTGGTCCTGCAATGCCCCCCCCAGTACCTCGCTGCCGCTGGCACTGTAGCCATTCACCAGGACTACCACGGGCAGCTCGTTTACCATTTCCCCGGGTTCAACTTCAAGAGATTGTTCTTCACCATTGTTGCTCACCACTTTCACCACCACACCATCTTCCAGGAAATATGAAGCGACCTCTATAACCGTTTCCAGTATGCCGCCCGGATTGCCGCGCATGTCCAGGATTATACCTTCAGCATTCGCATTCTCAATTTCGGCGAGGGCTGCCTGCATCTCTTCAGCAGTGCGCCTGGAGAAATGGGTTATCCTGAGATGGGCAATGTCTCCCATCATTTCCACCGTAACGCTGGGCAGTTCAATAGTAGCGCGCACAATCTCGATTATCACCGGTTCAGCCTCGTCCCGATGCTGAATGAGCAGCGCGACGGTGGTTCCTTTGGGGCCCCGGATTTTAAGCACCGCCTCGACCATGCTCATATCAACCGTTGACTCGCCGTCTATCTCCAGAACGATGTCTTCCGCCCTGAGGCCAGCCTGAGCCGCGGGTGAATCGGGAATAGGCGAGATAATGGTGAGCCTCTCCTCCCGTATCCCCACCTGAGCGCCAATCCCTTCAATTTCCCCTTCCAGACCGCTCAAACCGATTTCGTACGTCTCCGCATCGAGATAGGAGGTGTAAGGGTCATCAAGGACTTCAATCATACCTTCGATAGCGCCCTTGCTGAGTTCTTGCGGCTCAAGCCGGTCCCGGTCCACATAATCCCGGAAGATGATATTCCACGCCTCCTCCACTACCCCCAGCCCTCCTTCACCTCCGGCGGGAGCTCTTCCCAAGTTGTAGCCGCTACCAAAAGCAAGTGCGATGATGGCAATGAGGGTTAAAGCTATGAGGGCATACTTCATATGGTTTGACATCGGTCTGTTTCTCTCCGGATGATATTATTCAATACCTATTAACGGGACAATACGAGCCTGATTTTACGCGGAGAAGATTTCTCTGCCCCCTTGCTTAGCGTCGGCAAAGCTGCCAGCCGGTTAATTTGGAGGCCAAGTAAACCTGTAAGCCGAGTTCTGTATCCTTCCCCGAAGGGAAAGACGGTGACCATCTATCTAGCCCTTCCGTCTCCGAAAGGGTCATGCGGCCAACCCGGGGACAGGCCGGGCACCTTATGTCCCTCTATTCGGCCTTGCTCCGGATGGGGTTTACCCAGCCGACCGGTCTCCCGATCGCTGGTGGGCTCTTACCCCACCATTTCACCCTTACCTTTCCCTTACGGGAAGGGCGGTATGTTTCTGTGGCACTTTCCGTAGGGTCACCCCTCCTGGGCGTTACCCAGCACCCTTGCCCGGCGGAGCTCGGACTTTCCTCCCCGGAATCCGGGGCGGCCACCCGGTTTACTTGACCCACTTATAGTCTAGTAGCGGGGGTGTCATTAGTCAACCGTTGCGTCTAGAGCGGCGTTGCAAAGCCCGTCCGCCTCCCTGTTCTGACGCCTCGGTATGGAGGCAATGGTACAACTCTGAAATGAGGATTGCAGTTCCTTGACCTGCCGATATAGCGGCTTGAGACCCAGGTTTTTCACTCGATAGCGACCGTTTATCTGTCTTACCACCAGTTCTGAGTCTGATTTCAAATCAACAGATGTTACGCCAAGTTTAATCGCTTCCTCAAAAGCCGCAATAACAGCCCGGTATTCTGCCTGGTTGTTGGTAGTCCTCCCGATGCGTTTGGAAATGCGGGCCAGCACCCTGCCCTGCCCGTCTTTAATCACAGCGCCAATCGCGGCTGGACCGGGATTTCCCCGGGAAGCCCCATCAGTGTATAAGACTGCTTTCTCGATTTTCATTCATTACTTATGGCAGGTACAGGATACGATTGCAACTGCCGCACTGTATTACATTGCCACCCCTCACCTGCTGCAACTC
>JBARQF010000298.1:0-6756 GCA_049643605.1 Dehalococcoidales bacterium | reverse complement strand
TCCCGGTGGTGGTGAAACTGAACTCGTCCACCATCACGCACAAGACCGATGTCGGCGGCGTGGTACTGGACATCAATTCAAAAGATGAGGTGAAAGAGGCATTCAACGCTATTAAGGCAAAACTGGCGGCTATGGGGCGTGAATCTGAGATGGAAGGTGTTACCATTCAGCGCATGGTATCGGGTGGCGTTGAAATCATTGCCGGTGTGACGCAGGACCCGATGTTCGGGCCGCTCATCATGTTTGGTCTGGGCGGCGTGCAGGCCGAGCTGCTGAAGGATATCGTTCTCCGTCTGCATCCGCTTACCGAAATGGATGCCAGCGAAATGGTCAGCTCAATCAAGATGGCCCGGCTGTTTGAGGGTTTCAGAGGGGCACCCCCCAGCGATATTAAGGCGGTGCAGGGTTTACTGCTCAGACTATCGGCCATGGTTGAGGATATCCCCCAGATTGCGGAGCTGGACTTCAACCCCGTGAAAGTAATGGCGCTGGGGGAAGGGTACAGGGTGGTGGATGCCAGAATCAGCCTGAAATAACCGGCACTGCTTCATCCAGGGCTTTGTTAGCTAAACATAACAATCGATAGAAAGGGACAAAAATGGTTAGACGGCTAGTACTGACAGCGTTGCTAGTAATAATGGTAACCGGGCTTTTGGCCGGCTGTGGCGGGAAAGAAGAGGAAGCGGAGCAGAAATGGGGCTTTCTGCCGGTGGAAAAAGTAGAACTTAAGGTGAACGAGGAGTTCACCATCGCCAAGGGATTTGATATGAACTCCGGATTTATATGGCGGGAAAAGTACGATGAATCAATGCTCGAACTGTTGGAAAATATAGTTGATTCCGAGACCAGAGAAGACGGGACTATTGTTCTACTCCACGTCTTTCGTTTTCAGGCAAAGAAAAAGGGTAATACGCAGATATTCCTGGCTAATACCAGGTCCACTCTTGATGGCCCGGTTGTCAGCGAGCAAATTGTGTATGATGTTTACATAAAGTAACCGGCATTGCCGAGCCGGGACATGTCACCCCAGCCGGTCTTTAACCAGTTTCACCACGTCCAGCGGGTAGTCCGCTACACCAACACCCGCTTTTTGTAAAGCACTTATCTTGCTTTTCGTTGTTCCCATAGTGCCCTGTACGATGGCTCCAGCATGGCCCATACGTTTTCCTTCCGGTACGCTGTGGCCGGCGATGTAAGCCACCACCGGCTTTGTCATCCGGCTGGCAATGAACCCGGCAGCATGTTCTTCCTGTGTGCCGCCTACTTCGCCGACGATGATGACCAGGTCTGTTGCCGGGTCGGCATCGAAGAGAGCCAGCAGTTCGGAGAGGCTGGTGAACGGCACGGGGTCGGCACCCATGCCGACGGCCGTGCTCTGCCCAAGGCCGGCAGCGGCCAGGTCGCTGCAGACCTCATAGGCAAGAGTACCGCTCCGGGAGATGACGCCGATTCGCCCGGGCTGGAACATGTTTCCGGGCATGATGCCCATCTTGGCCTGTCCCGGAGTGATGATTCCCGGACTGGTTGGCCCCAGAAGCCGCACATCGCGGTCTCTCGCATAGTCTTTTATCTCCATGGCATCGTGCACCGGGATGTGCTCGGTAACCACTACGATGAGACTGACGCCGGCGTCTATGGTCTCACGGGCAGCATCCTTGACCGCCGCTGGCGGCACGAAAAAGACCGATGCCTCCGCTCCGCATTCGGCAACGGCTTGAGCGACGCTGTCGTATACCGGCACGCCTTCCACCTCCTCGCCTCCCTTTCCCGGAGTCACGCCGCCCACGATATTGGTTCCGTACTCCAGCATCCATTTCGCCTGCGCCCGGCCCACCCGTCCGGTGATGCCCTGCACCAGCACCTTTGTTTCTCGATTTAAAAGTATGCTCATTTTGTTCTTTCCAGTATCCGGAAGAGACGCTCTACACTTTCCTCGGTGGCGGCGTCAGTGAACGCTTCGACCCCTGCCTCTCTCAGCATCTGCCAGATTTCCTCCTGGCGGTTTCCCCGTACCCTGGCCACAATGGGAACGTCTGAGGGGTGCTCCTGGAGAAAGCGGACGATTCCCCTGGCGCCTTCGTGGATGGGGTTGATGCCGGCGAGGAGGTTGAGAAAAACGGCTCTGAGGCCTTTCTTCTGCAGTACCAGCTCCATAACTTGATAAAGAAGCTCCTCGGAGATGCCTCCCCCCGTTTCCAGGAAATTTGCCGGGCGGTACCTGCGCCCGATGATGTCCATGGTGGCCATGCCCAGCCCCGCACCGCTGGAGACGATGCCGACCTCGCCGTCAAGTTCCACATAGGTTACCCCTATCTGGCGACCTTTTTTCTCCAGGGGGGTGGCAATGCGGTCCTCAGACGGTATTTGCAGGTCCGAATGGCGAAACAGGCTGGAATCGTCGATTTCCATCCTGGCGTCCAGGGCCAGGTACTCGCCTTTCGCGGTGCATACCAGAGGGTTGATTTC
The DNA here is from genome assembly GCA_049643605.1 of Dehalococcoidales bacterium. GTDB lineage: Bacteria > Chloroflexota > Dehalococcoidia > Dehalococcoidales > RBG-16-60-22 > E44-bin89. The sequence goes on along the minus strand of JBARQF010000298.1, from coordinate 4,290 downwards.
GGCGACGGTGGCGTCATATTTACGGAAAACCTGATAGAGGCTATGGAAAATACCGGCGATACGAATCGATTCTTCGTCGGCAAGCCCGGCTTGTTGCGTGATTTCCGCCGCCTCGGACAGGCTCAGGCCAGCCGAGATGGAAACCTGATGGGAAAACACCATTTCAGGATGGGTTTTGGCCGTCTCCTCGATGGAAACGCCGCCGGCGGTGCTCAATATGACCACCGGGCAGCCGGCCAGGCCATCTATGGTCACTCCCAGGTAGAGCTCCCGGGCCACCTCCGCCTTTTCCACCACCATCACCCGGTTTACGGGGAATCCCCTGACGGAGGATTTGAGAATCTGCCGGGCAATTTCTTCCGCCTGCTCCGGAGAATCGGCTGTCTTGACTCCGCCGGCCAGCCCGCGACCGCCGGTCAACACCTGGGCTTTGATAACAATAGGCCCACCGATTTTTTCGGCCGCCTCACGCGCCGCCTGGGGACTGTCGGCGATTATAAAGTCGGGGACCGGCATGCCTTCCTGTCGAAAAAGGTTGCCGGCTTCAAACTCGTACAGTTTCATGGTTGCTTGAAGGAAGTTTACCCTAACTGGGGGCAGGCGTCAAAGGATAATCGTGCTATAAAGGAACGATAATAGACTGGTAATTGGTTTAACTTTTTTGCATGATAAAATACGCCGAGCCGTACCACCTGTAATGCTTCTTGTGCATATCAACTTCGCGTTGCCCTTTTTCCAGTGCCTGCAGGGCTTGGGGGTCATCGGCGTATTTGACCCGGAGCTCGCGGACACGCTGCTCCAGAGGGCCGAAATATATGACCCACCAGGCGTCTTCCGGCAAGGCGAAGTGGTCGACAAGGGTATAGTCGCCGGGGGCAATCTGCGCCACGTTTTCCGGAATGGTACAGATGCCGGAATATTGGCGTTTCCAGTAATCGTAGATTTCCCTCGGTGGGTCGGGGCGCAGCCAGACCATCTCATGGACGATGAGGAATCCTTCCGGCCTGAGCAGACGTTGCCAGTCCTTGAGGCCTCTGGCAAAGCCGGTATTGAATATGGACCCTTCAGACCAGAGAATGTCGAAGCTTTCATCGGGGAAATCCATGTTGAACATGGAGCAGTTTAAAGCCTGCACGCGGCCGGAAAGGCCAGCCTTTTCGATTTTTATCTTCAACCTATCGAGCGCAGGCTGGTTTATATCGATGCCTATGATTTCACCCTGGGTCAGGCGCGCCAGTTCCAGGGTTGGCTCCCCGGCACCGCAGCCAATATCCAGGATGCGTGGCTTGTCCAACCCGGGGAGCATCCGGAACGCTTTTCTCGTGTACCTGGTTCTAGCGGGGCCCTCCGCAGACAGGTTGTCACGTATCTCAGAAAGTATATCTCTGGACATCAGTACCAGGCCCCAATCGGAGGGATAGTCTCATGCCAGGGACAGCGGGTATTTACCGTATTCTCTTATCGACCGTATCATCTCCGCATAGTTATCCGGACTCACGGCGCCGTGAATTGAGTTGCCCGACATGCAGATGTAGCCTCCGCCCTTGCCTGCTTTTCGGATGCAGTCTTTGACCGTTTCGCGGACTTCCTCTTTGCTTCCCCAGCTAAGCAGGTTGCCGCAGTCAACATTCCCCATGATACATAGTTTATCACCGTACTTATCTTTTGCTTCTCCGATGTCCATACCGGCTACGGGGTCGATAGGATGAATACCGTCGAAGCCGGATTCCACAATTAAGTCCATAAGGGCCCAGAGGTTACCGTCGGTGTGTTTGAGACAGGGCATCCCCCGGCTGTGACAGTAGTCTACTATCTCTTTAAGTGCGGGAAAAATAAACCGGCTCTGGTGTTTCAGTGCCACCATCGGCCCGTTGGTGAAAGCAATGTCCGCGGTCTCCAGAATGATATCGACGTCGGCATCAATCAGGTTCTTTACCAGGCGACTGTAGTAGTCGCGCAGCAGCTGGTCCAGGTCGTCCACGAACTCGGGGTCTCTTATCATATCTTTGAAAAGGTCATCCTGGCCGCGGAGGCTGTCACGCATGGTGGAGAAGGGCCTGACCGTGGCGATGATTGCCCTCTTGCCTTTAAAGCGTTTTACCGCTTCTTTTATCCGTTTGAATCTCTCCGGCAAGGCAGGGTCCGGCAGCTTGTACTTTTTAAGATCGTCTCTGGACTTGATGGCTGGCTCCAGGAGCATGGGGATGCCGAAGGATACCCCTGAGAACTGTTTGACAGCGCCCCACTGGTCACGGACGATTCTCTTCTCTTTATCCAAAACTTCGTAGCTGTCCGTCCGCGTTTCGTGGTAGCAGGCCGCGTCTAAATCCATGTACTCAACGAAGTCTTCATAGGAAGCGCCGGGTTTCAGGGCTTCAATAACCCGCTCATCAATGTCTATTTCAAACGTAGGAACCATATCCGGTTCCTGCAGGTGGACCGCCTTCATTATGCGTTCTAAACTGGTAAGCGTCTGCATCTTAACTACCCTCCATTACTTGTTTACAAGTTCCCTGGCTTTTACCACTGCCTGCACGGCGTCTCGGGCAAAAGCATCAGCCCCAATCTGGTCGGCAAAGGACTGGCTCAACGGGACGCCACCGATCATTATCTTGACCTTGTCTCTTAAGCCAGCTTCCTTGAGAATATTTATCGTTTCCGGCATCTTGGGCATGGTAAAGGTCAGCAGGGAAGACAGGCCCACGATATCATAGCTGCCCTTTTTGATTTCATCGCAGAAACGCTGTGGCGGGACATCTATACCGAGGTCGGTTACCTCCCAGCCGTTTCCCTCAAGCATCAGGATGACGATATTCTTGCCGATGTCGTGAAGGTCACCCTCGACTGTACCGATGATACATTTTCCTGCGTAGGCAGCCCCCTTACTGGCAAGTTCTGGCCTCAGCAGTGCTATGGAAGCTTTCATGGCATCACCGGCCATGAGCAGTTCGGGCAGAAAAATCTCACCGCTTTCAAAGTCGCTGCCCACCTGGTTCATTGCCGGCAATAATCCCTTGTCCAGTATTTCCTTGGCCGGCATCTGTGCCGACAGCGCTTTTTGTGTAATCTCGACTGCTTTGGCAACTTGCCCGTCAATCACGCTATTGATTAATTCATCTAAATTAGACATGATGCGGCATTTCACCTCCGGTTTTTTGATATTCCTGTATCTGATATTGTAACACAGTACGTCAAGTAAGTCGGCTTAATCTCAATTCAGGCCCAGCAGTGCCAGCGCGTCACGATGGATTATCTGCTCCAGAAGCTCCTGGGGAACCTCGGGAAGATTATGTTTCCGGATAAAGTCATTCATATTGCGCAAGCCATCCATCGCTTCCTGCGGCATGGTTATAGGATAATCAGAACCCAGGAACAGTTTATCCATCACCGCCCATTCGTAGGCCATGCGCAGGCCGTTGTAGAAGGACCAGGGCCGATAGAACCTGCCTGAAATATCGGCGTAGACGTGCGGATGTTTTCGTATCACGACGAGGCAATCCTCCTGCCAGGGGTGGGCGATATGAGCCATGACGATGCGCAGCTCGGGAAAACGAATGGCAATTTCGTCCATCACCAGCGGGTGGGCGTAGCGGATGGGAGCATCGCGTATGGGGGAGGTTCCCTGGTGAAACATAATGGGCAGGTTTAACTCCTGGGCTTTGGTATAAACGCGAAGCGCGTTTTCTCCCAGGGGGTCAAAGTTCTGGTAGTTCGGCCCCAGCTTCAGTCCGCGCAGCTTGAGGTCGTGGCAGGCTCTCTCCATTTCAGCAAGCGCGTCCGGCGCCTCCGGCCAGACAGACATGAAGCCGATGACTTTCTCCGGCGCCTGCGCCACCAGTGCTGCCGTGGCATCGTTGGCCTTCTTCGCGTCTTTCTCCCCGATAACGGCGGGACGGTCCGGGGGCATGGCAATGCCGAAGGAGATAACCCGGTCCACCGTCTCCATTGCCTTGAAGAAATCGTGGTGAGTGGTGGTTATTCTGACTGGCCTGTCCGGCCTCATCTGTTTATTCAAGAGTTCCTCTCCCGCCGGGACCTCTGACACATGGGTCGGTACGTGGGTGTGCACATCAACTATCATTGTTATTACTCCTCTAAATGTAATCTGGCGGCCGCTGACTTTGTGCTATATTCTATCACTATACGCAATTTTCTGCCCGTTTTTCTTTGCACTATGGCAGGAAAAAAAACAAGGGGAACCGACAAAGATTCCCCTTGATGAAAGCAATTGAAGCTGGTTTGAGATGAACCGGTTACTTCCGAGTGTTTCCTGTCCTGCCGAATGCCTGG
>JBARQF010000297.1:0-3172 GCA_049643605.1 Dehalococcoidales bacterium | reverse complement strand
CTCCCCAGGCGCGCCTGTTAGACCACTCCAGCACCTCTCCAAGACAACTGACAAGCTCTATTATAACAATAATGGCGGAGAGGGTGGGATTCGAACCCACGCTCCGCTAAACACGGAGACCGCTTTTCGAGAGCGGCACCATCAACCACTCGGACACCTCTCCAAATGCCTAAAAAATTCTACCTTAAAACACAGCCATGCTTCAAGGTGGTCGTTTTTCTTTCCGCAAAGCCTACCATTTGACAAAAGCCAGCCTATAGAATTATCCTTGTCTAGAAATTCTACTCTTTAAAGGAGGGAATTATGTCCAGAGGCTATATGGGAAAGTTACTTTTTGTCGACTTATCTAGCGGGGTTTGTAAGGAGGAGGAGCTGGGGGAGGAGCTCTGCCGCGATTTCATGGGAGGCTATGGCATTGGCGTCAAGATTCTTTATGAGCGCATGAAGCCACGGGTTGACCCCCTCGGCCCGGATAACCTGCTGGGCTTCCTGACCGGCCCGCTCACCGGCACCCCGACGATGTGCAGTGGCCGGTTTGTGGTTGTCTGCAAATCACCTCTCACCGGTACCTGGGGTGACGCCAACTGCGGCGGTGATTTTGGGCCGAATTTAAAATTTGCCGGTTTTGACGGCGTCTTCTTCAGCGGTGCTTCCCAGAAACCGGTTTACCTCTGTATCGAAAATGGCAAACCAGAACTGAAAGACGCTGGCAATCTCTGGGGTAAAGACTGTCTGGAAACGGAAGACATCCTGAAGAAAGCCCATGGCAAGGAATCGAGCATCGCCTGCATTGGTCCGTCCGGGGAGCAATTAAGCCTTCTCGCCGCCATAATCAATGAGAAAGGGCGCGCCGCAGGCAGGTCTGGTGTAGGCGCCGTTATGGGCTCGAAGAAGCTCAAGGCTATCGCGGTTAAAGGCAACCAGAAAGTGCCCATGGCAGATGAAGACAAGGCCATTCAACTCAGGCGCACGTGGATGAAACAGGTTAAAGGCCTAGGAGAAGTTTTAAGTAAATACGGTACCGCCGGACTTACCGAAGCAAGTGCCATGTGCGGTGATTCGCCGGTGAAGAACTGGGCCGGTGCCGGCGAGATAGACTTCCCCAATGCCAAACGCATCAGCGACGATGCGGTGATTGCCGAGCAGGAGAGAAAATATGGCTGCTGGCAATGTCCCCTCCGCTGTGGCGGGCATATGAAAACTAAAGCGGGTCGGGCTGAGGTTTCCCATAAGCCTGAATACGAGACATTGTGCATGGCAGGAACACTGTGCCTTAATGATGACCTGGAGTCAATCATCCGCTTTAACGACATATGCAATATCTATGGTATCGATACCATTTCCGCCGGGGTTGCCGTTGGCTTCGCCATTGAATGCTACGAAAACGGCATCCTGACCAAAGCCGATACCGGCATGGAACTGCGCTGGGGCGATGGTAACGCCATCGTGGCCCTGACGGAGAAAATAGCCAGGCGTGAAGGGATTGGTGCGCTGCTGGCCGATGGCGTCAAGCATGCCGCTGAGAAAATCGGCAAAGGGTCGGAGCAGTACGCAGTTCATGTCCAGGGGCAGGAGCTGCCGGCACACGACCCGAGGTTTATCCCTGCTCTGTCCTTAACCTACCGTATGGATGGCACACCCGGGCGGCACACGCAGGGCGGACGCTCCTGGCTTATGGGTGTAGACTTCCTCACCGACCCGAGAGAGGATAAATATGACTTCACCAACACCGGAGAGCTCCAGAAAAAAGCCACCAATATGCTTCACATAGTTAACTCGGCTGGTATCTGCCTGTTTGCCTACGCGACTTACCCGACACAGTTTATTGCCGATTTCCTGACCGCAGTCACTGGCCAGGAATATACTCTGGACAGCTGTCTGGATATTGGCGAGCGTATCGGCACCCTGCGTCACCTCTTTAACCTGCGCGAAGGGTTGAACCCACTAAAGTACTTTATGAACCCGAGAGCGGTAGGCAAACCACCGCTGAAAGAGGGACCTTTAGCCAATGTCACCATTGACGATGACACTATGATAAAGGATTACCTGAAGTCAATGGACTGGGACCTGACCACCACCGAGCCAAGTGCCAAAAAACTGCAGGAACTCGGTTTGAGTCAGTTGGTCAAGGAAAAATAGAAGGGGATTAGTTTACATAAAGGAGGACAATTGTCTTGGGAAGAAAAGCCAGAGTCGGGATCACCAGGGATTTCTTCGATGAAGAAGGGAAACTATGGATACCCGGACCGGGGCTGAAGTTATTCGATGATATACCCAACATCGAATATGAAATGATCCCTGAGTTCAAGAAAGAGATAACCCCGGACCAGATAGAGGGTTTTGACATGGTCGCCACTTTCCGGCCACTTTGGACGAAGCAGAGCCTGGCTGGAAATAACCAGCTCATCTCTGCGCATCGGGGTGGGGTGGGCTACGAAAGGCTGGATGTACCGGCAGTCACCGATGCTGGCATAATGCTTTTTATTACGCCCGATGCGGTAAGAAGGCCGATGGCAGTGGTGTATATGACCTTTATCCTGGCTTTGAACATGCGTCTCCTCACCAAAGATAAACTGGTCCGCGCCGGGCGCTGGGCCGAGCAGTCGCATTACCAGGGCTGGGGGCTGGTGGGGAGAACGCTGGGGGCGGTAGGCGTTGGCAACATCGGCCACGAGATGTTCAAGATGGCTATGCCGTTTGAAATGAAGCATATTGCCTATGACCCGTACCTCAAGCCGGAAGATGTGGCCGATGTTGGCGTACAGCTGGTCGACCTTGATACCGTACTGAAAGAGTCCGACATGCTTTGCATTATCTGCCCGCTTAGCGAGGAAACCCGCCACCTGATTGGCGAAAAAGAACTGAAAAAGATGAAGAAGACCGCCTTCCTGATAAATGCCGCCCGCGGGCCCATTGTTGATGAAGCGGCACTTATCAGGGCATTGAACGAAGGCTGGATACGCGGCGCCGGAATCGATGTCTTTGAACAGGAGCCGGTCCAGAACGATAACCCGCTGCTTAAAATGGACAACGTCGTTCTTAGTCCTCATGCCCTGGCCCAGACCGACCAGACGACCAGTCACATGTGGCAAATCATTGTGAACCAGATGGCTACGCTGGCGCGCGGTGAGATACCGACGACACTGGTCAACAAAGAGGTCCTGGACAGTCC
>JBARQF010000296.1:0-3730 GCA_049643605.1 Dehalococcoidales bacterium | reverse complement strand
GACCACTCACAGCGCTATCAGGCTGGCCAGGAGGCTCGAGAAATACGACCCGCTATGGTTTGAGGAGCCGGTTCCTCCAGAGAATGTAGACGAGATGGCCAGAGTTGCCCGGTTCACCAGTATCCCTATCGCCACCGGCGAGCGGTTGTCAACGGTGTATGAATTCACCACATTACTCGAGAAGCAAGCGGCGGCAATTCTACAGCTGGCTCTCGGGCGTGTCGGCGGGATAATGGAGGCCAAGACGATTGCCGGGATGGCCGAAGCTCATTACGCACAGATAGCACCGCACCTATTCTGCGGCCCCATAGAAGGCGCCGCCAATATCCAGATCGATACCTGCAGTCCCAACTTCCTGATTCAGGAAAGCATAGAGACCTGGAGCGGTTTTCACACCGAGATTTTAAAGGAGCCCATCAAGTGGGAGGACGGCTACATCATACCGCCGACCAGACCCGGACTGGGCGTTGAGCTAAATGAGGAGGTGGCCGCGAAGTATCCCTATATCCCGGTCGAAGCAGGGACATGGATGTGGGACACTCCTCCCGACCTGCAGAGCAAACGCTCCCCGCTGAAATAAGAAAATGGCGGGAGCCTGAAAAGAGACAAGCTAACCGAAGGCGCATCCAAGTCGGCTAATGAAATAGCTACGGTCTGATTGTGCCTCTCAATTCTTCCTCCAGTTGCCGACGAAGCTTGAAGGAGAACTGGTTACTATCCATCTCTAAGTCGTCATAGGTAAGAAAAGAGCCTTTGGCAATCGGCCGGATGACCTTTACCCCGCGGCCCAGGCCAACGGGAAGATATTTATGGAACACGCTGTCGCCAGCCCTGACCAGGCGGCCAAACACGGTATAGCCACCTTCCCCATCCAGGATATCTCCCGGTTTCAGGTCTTTCTTCGCTACCGACGCCACGTCGGCAATGAAAGAGCCGGGAGAGCCGGTGGCTTCGCCACGTAGCGCCACCGAAGCCACACTCATGCCAAGCTCCAGTCCGATAATGTGAAATGGCCGGTACACCACCGAATACTGGCCGGAGGAATCCGTCTGGGATTCATGAGATGATAGAAACCGCAGCATGCAATCGGTTACCGCCCTGAAGACAACGTAAAGGCCCCAGCGCAGATGATTTTTTACCGGCGTTTCATCCCTGTTCTCACTGGCCACCACTTCCACCGTGCCACTGTGCTCCAGAATCCCTCCCGCCGCTTTCGGCTTGAGCACATCGGGTAGTTTGTCCACTCCGACCGGAGGGAACTGTAATCCGCCCTGTTGCGGAACCAGCCCGGAGGCATTGGCCACAGCACACATTTCGATGGCTGATTTGGTACCGTCCAGAAAGGAGTTGTACATTTGAGGATTATAATTACTGGAAGCCAGCTGTTCCTCGGAAAAACCGAAATGCTCCCAGACCGTGTCCGGGGTCGAGTAATGGTATTTGGGTTGATATCGAGTTCCCTTACCGGCACAAACGACTTCGGCCCCGACCGTTCGAGCCCAGTCAATTAATTCGCAGATTATCGCCGGTTGGTCCCCATAAGCCAAAGAATATAAAACCCCTTTTTCACTGGCCTTTCTCTTGAGTGCCAGCCCCAGCAGCGCATCCGTTTCCACATTTACCATGACCACATGTTTCCCGGACTCCAGGGCAGTCCAGGCGTGATGAGTCCCAGCCTCGGTGACTCCGGTAGCCTCGATAATTACATCCATCTCTGCCTGTAGCAACTGGTCCGCGTTATCGGTCAGCGTAACCTTTCCTGCCGAGGCACCATCATTAATCTGGGACGGGGAACCTCCGGTTACGATGGTTTCTTCCGGCCAGCCCGCTTTGACACAGACGTTCTTCGCCTTTTCTAGGTCCAGCTCGGCGACGCCGACAAGCTGCATCCCCGGAGTCGACCTGGCCTGGCTCAGGAAAGCCGAACTGAATGTTCCCGCGCCAATGACACCGATTTTGATTGGTTTCTTGGTTTCTTCTCTTTGCTGAAGGAGAGCATACAATCCCATTTATCACCTCACTTATCATCATCGTGCCGCGAGTGTTTTTTTATGGCGCGGCACGGCGTTCGTCAGATTGATAATATCATTTCACCGTTACAGTTCCAAATTCCAGAGACCCAGTACATTCCTGGATAGAAAACCGTCTATTTCTTCCTCCGTCAGCGGGGCGTATCCCTGTGCCCGCAGGTCAGGACTTAATCCCGTCTTTATATACGAAATTTCCCGTCGTAATAAATCTATGTACTCATCAACGTCCTCACCAACATAGTCCGAGCCATAGAATACCCGGTCGAGAACGCCATACTCCCTTGCCATGGCGAGGTTTCTGGCCAGCAGCAGGCGTCTTCCTTTACCGAGATAAGGGTCAATAAACATGGCAAAATCAGTATAGACGTTCGGGGAACGAGCCATTATGCACAGAAGTTCTTCTGTCCACGGATAGCCCATGTGTTCAACATCGAACCTGAGTTCCGGAAAATCAATCGTCAAATCGTCCAGAAACGTGACCCGACAATATTTCAGAGGACAGTTTTTCGGAGGCCCGAACTGGTGGGAATGATGAAAGTAGACCGGTATATCCAGTTCGACAGCCTTCTCGTAAAAAGGGTAAATTCGCCTGTCGTTTGCATAGTAGTAACCGTAACCCGGTGTCAGCAGCAGGCCTTTTATGGCTTTGTTAGTTACCAGGTCATCCAGTTCCTCAAGCTGCTTCGTATGCAGACGGTCCTGCGCGTCCAGCGGCTCGGCGGCGGCAAATGCGATTATTCTGGACGGTGCCAGTTTTTGTATTTGCGAAGAGAGTTCATTCGAGCCCAGCCACATGCCCCGGATGCGCTCCATGGACTGAGACATTATCTGGAAATGGGATACGCCTACCTCGTCCAGTCGTTTCAACAGTAAATCAATATCAAAGCCCTCAATATCATTGACGCTTTTCTTCAATTTGTCCACGGTGGCATGTTTCTGGTACATATGCGAGTGGCCGTCGATTATTCTCATTTTCATCCTCCGGTTTTGGCGCTCGTTTTTTGTGACAGGGCAAAATGAAAAGAGGCGGAAATACCTTGTGTAATAAGACGCTAGAGCCCGATTCTACCGGACACTTCCCTCATTCCCATAATAACGTCGTTAATCAGGGCCGGCAGCTCCACGCCCATCATCTCCACCCCTTTCTCAATCACGGAACGGTTAACACCGGCGGCGAATGACTTGTCTTTCCATTTCTTCATCACGGATTTCACTTCCAGGTCCATGACGCTCTTCGACGGCCGAATGATGGCGACGGCGCCGATAAGCCCCGTAAGCTCTTCGACGGCATACAAAACCTTTTCCAGGTCGGTCTGCGGCTCGATATCGTTGCACAGAACCCATCCGTGAGAGGCAACCGCGCGCACGTATTCCTCCGGCCAGCCTCTCTCGCGCAATATCTCCTGTGCTTTGGCACAGTGCTGTTCCGGAAACGCTTCATAATCCAGGTCGTGTACCAGCCCGATGACAGCCCACTTATCTTCGTCCCCTCCCATCTTCCTTGCCATATAGCGCATCACTCCTTCAACGGCGTAAGAATGTTTGAGCAGGCTATCGCTCTTCACGAATTCATTCAGCAGGGACAGCGCTTCCTCATAAGTTGGCACCTTTTCCGACATTGTTCCACTCCTCCAGTTATTAATGTTATGTAAACTTAATAGTGGTCTATGTGCGCACCGCAGTTGACAACCAGTGTATGA
>JBARQF010000295.1:0-3181 GCA_049643605.1 Dehalococcoidales bacterium | reverse complement strand
GTCTTATCGCCTCAACCAGTTCCTGACCACGAACGCTTTTCAGCAAATAGCCGGCGGCCCCGGCTTCCAGGAGGCTGAAAACGAACTGGTCGTCGTCATAAGCAGTGAGTATTAGAACGGCTATTCCGGGATAAAGCGACTTTATTTGTTTCGTGGCTTCAATACCATCAACTTTGGGCATCGAGATATCAATAATGGCTACATCCGGCTGCGATGTGCCGGCTAATTTAATTGCCTCTTCCCCGTCACAGGCTTCAGCCACCACAGTTAAATCCGATTCCTGCTCAAGAATTTGGCGGGTGCCCTCTCTCACTACAGCGTGGTCATCAGCAATTAAAAGCTTTATTTGTTCCAAAACACTACCCTCATTACCTGGCTGCTTTTATCATACACCCTTTCTATCAACGCCTCAATGGAAAGGAGATGCTTACCGGTTATTTTAAGGTAAGACAAATAGGTAAAAGCGCCTAGTTAAGCAGCCAAAAATAAGTACAAATGCTTACTATTTTAAATTTAAAAATTAGGTATCGCGGCGGAAGTCCATTTACTCGAACAGGTGTTATTCTGAAAACGAAGATAAGAAAACGAAGAGGCTTAGCCAATAAATATAAGGAGGAACAAAAAATGGGATGGCAAGTTATTTTGGCACTGGTCCTGATAATCCCGGTGATACTCATTCCGGTCGCCTTCATCTGGTATCTGAACATTGGTGGTATCCACGCTCTCCGGAAAGAAGCCAAGGAAAGACGAGCTGCCAGTGAAAAGGGGATAAAAACGGAGGCAGTGGAGTCCCATGTTGAAGTCGGTGCACTAGACTGAAAAACTGCTATAGATGCACCAAGCGTGGAAACCGGGGCAAAGAAAGGAGGAATTAAAGATGAACTGGGAAACATTAGTACCGTTAGTAGTGGCAATACCCTTTGCCATACTGCCGGGTTTTATAGCCATAGCCGGGCTGATATGGGGTATCTATGTTGCGATCCGGGCAGAGGTACGCGAGAGAAGGAAAGCACACATTGCACCGCAGGCAAAGATGGCCGAGGAACAGGCTTTTCGCTGATTTGACTCCGGTTAGAATGCCAGCTCATGCAAAATGAAAAGCAAGGCTGGGAAGGATTAAATAAAGGCTTTTTCAGTCTGCTTGGACAGAAATCAAGTAAGCGTAAAATAACGGAATGGAGGAGCTACTTTATGGCTTGAGCCGTGATTTCGGCGAGATCAAGAACCTGAATTTGTTCCGTGATATTCTTGTCCTTCAGCCCGTCTTCAAACATGGTCATACAGTAGGGACAGCAGACACAAATTGTCTGCGGGTCTTTTTCCAGCGCCTGTTCAAGGCGCGCAGCATTGATACGTTTGCCAAGGTTTTCTTCCATCCACATCCGGCCACCCCCGGCGCCACAACAAAAGGAACGCCTTTTATTTAAATCCAACTCTACTGGTGTTTGCCCGGTAGCGGTGGCGAGTACCTCACGGGGAGCTTCATAAAGATTATTGTAACGCCCCAGATAGCAGGAATCATGGAAGGCAATCTTTCCCAGGTCGGTTACCGGATTTAATTTCAGTCTGCCGTCTTGAATTAACTCGTAGATGAATTCAGTATGGTGGTAGACTTCCAGTTCAACGCCATATTGTTTGTAGTCGTTCTTTAAAGTGCTATAACAATGGGGGCACTGGGTAATAATTTTGGCCACCCCTCTCTCGGTAAATAGTTTGATATTTTCCTGTGCCATGCGGTCGAAGACATATTCATTGCCCAGGCGTCTAAGGCTATCACCACAGCACCGTTCATCTTTACCCAGAATACCCCAGGAAACACCGGCTGCATTCAGAATCTTGGTGACAGCCAGGGTTGTGCGCCGACTTCGGGCGTCAAAGGCGCCGGCACAGCCGACGTAGTATAAATATTCAGTCTCATCAGCCGAGAAAGGTTTCACGCCAATATCGCTCGCCCACTTGGCGCGCTCTGCGGGGGCGATGCCCCAGGGGTTGCTGCGCTGCTCCATATTTTCAAACAGGTTCAGCAGTTCATCGGGGAATTTGGCTTTTAACTGTACCAGGTTGCGCCGCAGGTCAACGATGTGGCGTACGTGCTCGACGTTTACCGGACATACCTCCATGCAGGCGCCGCAGGTGGTACACTCCCAGAGCACCTCTTCGGAAATGCTGCCTTCTCCTTTCTCTGCAATTAACGGCAGCAACGGCTCCTTCTTTTCCAACATTAATGGCCCATTGGTCAACAGGTTGGACTTGAGGTCCTTAATCAACGAGCGGGGATTGAGCGGTTTGCCGGTGGCATAGGCTGGACAGACCTCCTGGCAGTGGCCGGGTTCAACACAGGCGTAAAGGTCGAGGAGCTGCTTCCGGGTAAAGCCGTCTATTCTGGCAACTCCAAAAGTGGCCTCATCCTCCAGGTTGATGCGGCGGGGAATACCTCGGGGTGGTGGCGTGGAGAAGAGGTCATTCAAGAGGGCAGCGAGCATATGCAGGTATCTGGTATAGCCAATGATAACCATGACGAACAGGACAAACCCCCAGTGGCTCCAGAACCAGACACTGTGCCACAGGTCCAGCGAAGCGCCGGAGGTATAAACCTGACTGAAAACGGTGCTTATCGGTGGGGTAAGAACACCCAGCCCGGCTGGAGGGTGCCCCGCAGCGATTTGAGTGGCAATTTTACCCAGATGAGTTATCGGGTGGATGAACACGGTGACCAGAATCACCACCGCCGCAAAAGTCTGGTGGCCCTCAAGACGCGGTGGCTTGATTATGTAGCGCCGGATAATACCCCACAGTGCTCCCAGCATGATGAAGGGAGCAACGATGTCCATAATCCAGGTATAGACAACGTAGACCGGATTATGCTCCATGACATCCGAGACGCCGAATCCAAAGGCAATAATAATGAAGAAGAAGTAATAGACAATAAATAAGAGGAAACCCCAGGCCATGAGCATGTGGCCTATACCGGCGCGGTCTTTTCTGGTCAGGTTCTTGAACTGGCACTGCTGGGCAATTAGATGGCCGATGGCCGTGACTGCCCTTCGGAAAAGCTGGCCGTAACTTTCCTCTTTTCTGCCCAGAGAGAGATAACGATAGAGCTGATAAAGCCGGTAGCCGAATACACCTGCGGCAAGCGCGGTCAGGCCCCAGAAAAGGACATACCCGCCAACTCCCAAAT
>JBARQF010000294.1:0-2372 GCA_049643605.1 Dehalococcoidales bacterium | reverse complement strand
GATAACGCCGATGATGCCGCCGGTAAACGTCAGAAAAGCCGCCTCGATGAGAAATTGAGTCCATATGTCTCGCTCCCTGGCTCCCAGTGCCTTGCGGATGCCTATCTCCCGCGTCCTCTCCAGCACTGACACCAGCATAATGTTCATCACGCCGATACCTCCCACCAGCAACGAGATGGCGGCGATGGCTCCCAGGAGAAGGGTCATGGTGCCGATGGCTTCGGAGAGTGTACTGGCTAGCTCCTCCATGGACATAATGCTAAAATCATCGTCGTCATTAGGGCTGAGCTGGTGGCGGGTACGGAGGAGGCTGGTGATTTCGGCAACGACATAATCTGCCTGTTCCTCGTCGCTTACCGATAATGCAATGGATGATACCAGTCGCTCTCCCTGAGCCGTCCGCGGCTGGGCAACCGTCTGCTGCATAGCGGTCAGTGGGATAAAGATGGCGTTATCAGGTGAACCCCACATGGCCCCTTTGCTCTCCAAAATGCCGATGACGCGCACGATAATGCTGCCCATCCGCATCTGCTGGCCGATGGGGTTTGTATCTCCGAAGAGCGTATCTTTAACATCAGAACCAAGCACGGCTACCTTGGAACCACGCTGGTAGTCATTTGCGGAGAAAAAAATACCATTGGCAATTTCCAGATTGTTTACCTGCATATACTCCGGGGTTACCCCGGTAACCTGGGATTTCATATTCTCACCGCCGACGACCACCTGGAGGCTGCTTGAGTAAGAAGGAGCTATCGAAGAGATATAGGGGACCTGTTCGGCTATTGCCTCCGCATCCTCGATGGTGAGCGTGTC
The DNA here is from genome assembly GCA_049643605.1 of Dehalococcoidales bacterium. GTDB lineage: Bacteria > Chloroflexota > Dehalococcoidia > Dehalococcoidales > RBG-16-60-22 > E44-bin89. The sequence continues at coordinate 1,559 of JBARQF010000294.1, read as the reverse complement.
AGCGGCGCTCTTGACGCCGCCGAAGGTGCGTGCGCCTGGCTGGATAGTAACCAGGTCTGACCCCATGCTTTCGATGTTGGAGATAATCCGGGCTTCGGCACCTTTTCCTATGGACATGAGCGTAATCACGGCGGCGACGCCAATGACGATTCCCAGTATGGTCAGAGAACTGCGAAGCTTGTGTGTAATCACGCCTACCCAGGCAGTGGCTAAAGGGTCGAGCCACTTTTTCATACCTTCTCCTCCCTTTCTACCTGTCCATCCTTGAGATGCACAATACGCTGGCAGTGGTGAGCGATGTTGGCGTCATGGGTTATCATCACCAGGGTAATGCCCTGCTCGGCGTGTAAAGAGGTGAGGATGGAGATTATCTCCGCGCCGGAACGGCTGTCCAGGTTGCCGGTGGGTTCGTCCGCCAGAATCAGGGGAGGGTTTTTTACTATGGCCCGGGCGATGGCGACCCTTTGCATCTCCCCGCCGGAGAGCTCGGTGGGGCGGTGGTTGACCCGGTCGGAGAGCCCGACTTTGGTCAATGCCTCCACAGCTCGGTTGCGGTCAACACCGCCGGCGTATCTCATGCCAAGCTCTACATTGGCCAGTGCCGAGAGCCGGGGCAGCAGATTGAAAGTCTGAAAAACAAAGCCTATCTTCTGGCTCCTGACCGCAGCCAGTTCACCGCTGCTGAGGCGGCTTACCTCTCTATCCTCCAGATAGTAACTGCCTGAGGTGGGTTTATCCAGGCAGCCGATGAGGTTGAGAATGGTTGATTTGCCTGAGCCGGAAGGCCCCATAATTGCCAGCAGCTCGCCCTTCTCAATACGAAGGTTAACTCCGCTGAGCACGGTCAATTCTCTATTGCCCATGGGATAGACTTTGGTTATGTCCTGCAGGTGAATCATATGGATTACTCTCCTTCTAGTGCGGCGGCGAAAAAGGCATTGGCCCCCTTGGCTGTAGCGTTGAAGTTGTGGGGCTGGTATTCTTTGGCACAACCACCTGCTCACCTGCGCTTAGTCCAGCGATTACCTCGGTGAACTGCCAGTCGCTGACGCCCGTTTCTACCGCCCGTTCTTCAGTTGTGTCACCCTTAACGACCTGGATATATGCTTCCATCCCCCGGCGAGTAATCGCATTGCTGGGGACCAGCAATACATCTGTTCGCTCATCCACCAGGATGGTCACGGTGACGGTTAGCCCTTCTCTGAGTTGAAAGTCCTCAGATATGGTGGCTTGCCGCTTATGCATTACCGTCTCGAGTGACTTTACTTCAACTTTCACTTCATAATTCACCACGCCTGACTGGATGGTGGAGGTAGGTGAAATGTGAATGACTTCAGCCGGGAGGGTCAGTCCTGACATGGCATCCACCTGCACCCAGGCTTCCCCGCCAAGCTTTACCTGAAGGATATCCATCTCGCTGACCATGATATCCGCTTCAAATTTGTTGGGGTCGGCAAGCTGCACGGCAACCGTGCCTGTCAGTACCTCATCACCGCCTTCCACATTTACGGTGGTGATGAAACCGTCAAACGGTGCCTCAATAAGCGGGCTTTTCTCTT
>JBARQF010000293.1:0-5887 GCA_049643605.1 Dehalococcoidales bacterium | reverse complement strand
GTACATATGTTGGCTACGAGAGGAATATCATTCTGAAAGAGTGCATTCTGGTGCAGTGATATGGCTAGATTCCTGAATTCCTAGTTGAAAGGAGGCAAGTTTATCAATGTCGACGACGCTGAGTATTGTTTTAATCGTTATCCTTGTTATCCTTGTCGTATTGTTCTTCGTAATGAAGGGCAGGCGCTAGAGCCGGCATGGCTCAGTCCCTACTTAACTATCAATAGACGGCTACAGCACCTCCAGCCTATACGATAAAAACCGGCTATTGGGAATAGTGCCTTTAGTGCTGCCCGGCCGATGTCTTTAATTGGCACTGAGTTTCGCCAAATGTCAAATAAGCGCCCACCGACCTGCCGATTTGCGGTGGACAGGTAAAACGGGTAGGTTTATAATCTCAACTAGATATGAATTCCAAAGCAGAACTCCATGTCCTTTTCGACCGCCACGAGATTGAGACTGCTGTCAGGCGTCTCGCTTCCGAAATCAGTAAAGATTACCACAACCAGAATCCTCTTCTGCTGGGCGTCCTCAGAGGTTCGTTTGTGTTTATGGCCGACCTCATCCGCCACCTTGATTTCCCTCTCGAGGTAGATTTCATCGGGCTATCCAGCTATGGCAGCAGTACGCAAAGCTCGGGCAAAATCAAAGTGGTCAAGCAGCTGGAGACGCCGGTACGGGAGAGGAATGTGCTGGTCGTGGAGGACATTGTGGATACCGGTCTCACCACCGCCTTTCTCCTTCAGTACCTCCAAAGGCGCAAACCTGCTTCGGTGAAGCTCTGTGCCCTCACCGAAAAACCCTCACGGCGGGAAGTTCCCGTGAACATTGACTACCTCGGTTTTACCGTACCCGATAAGTTCCTCGTCGGTTACGGGCTGGATGCCAACCAGAAATGCCGCAACCTGCCCGATATCTGCTATCTAGAGGGCGAAGCATAATGGTAACCGGGCAGGCCAGACTAATCGCGGTGGCCAGAGGAGACCAGCCCGCCGACCTCATCCTCGCCAATGCCGGGGTGGTAAATACCTTCACCGGTGAAGTCATAGCGGGCAACGTCGCCATCTGCGGTGACCGCATTGCCGGGGTGGGAGACTACCACGAGGCAAAGCAAACCCTGGACGTCTCAGGCAAGTACCTGTCCCCGGGTTTCATCGACGGCCACGTACACCTGGAAAGCTCAATGCTTGATGCTGGCCAGTACGCGCAGGCAGTGGTGCCCCGTGGCACCTTGGCCATCGTTACCGACCTGCATGAAATCGCCAATGTCTGCGGTCTGGAAGGGATGCGCTATGTGCTTGACTGCGTCCGCAAGCTGCCCCTCGACCTGTTCCTGATGGCGCCTTCCTGCGTGCCGGCAACCCACCTGGAGACATCGGGAGCCAGCATCAGCCCCGAGGACGTTCGCCAGATTATGCGCTGGCGGGAGACCATCGGCCTGGGGGAGGTTATGAACTTTCCCGGCGTCATACACGGCGACGCCACGGTGCTGCGCAAGATTGCCCTGAGCCGGGGAAAGATTATCGACGGGCATGCCCCTGGCGTCAGCGGAAAAGACCTCAGCGCCTACATCGCCGCCGGCATAGGCTCCGACCACGAATCAATGGCTCTTGAAGAGGCCCGGGAAAAGCTGCAAAAGGGCATGTTCGTTATGATACGGGAAGGCTCTTCGGAAAAGAACCTGGAAGCCCTGCTGCCGCTGGTCACCGATAAGACCTATAAAAGATGCCTCTTTGTCGTTGACGACCGCAGCGCTTACGACCTGCTTCACGACGGAGATATCGACGCCGTGGTGCGCAAAGCGATTAAACTCGGCCTTGAGCCGGTGCGGGCCATCCAGATGGCTACCATCAATGCCGCCGAGTATTTTCGCCTTGGCGGCCTGGGGGCAATAGCTTCCGGCTACTTTGCCAATATTCTGGTGCTGGACGACCTGGATAACCTGTCGGTTAACTCCGTCTTCTATCGCGGCCGAGCGGTCGCCAGAGAAGGCAAGCCATTATTCCCGCTGCCGCAGGTAGGTAACCGCACCGTAACCGGAACGGTAAATATGAAGCCGGTTACCCTCGAAAAGCTGAGTCTGCCCGCTCTGTCAGTAGAACTGCCCGTCATTGAAGTCGTCCCGGGACAGATTGTTACCCGAAAGCGCTACCTTAAGGTCAGGACAGTCGATGGCCAGGTTATTTCTGATACGGAACGTGATATCCTGAAACTGGTGGTAGCCGAAAGGCACCGGGCAACCGGCAATGTGGGGCTGGGGATGGTCACCGGCTTCGGGCTGAAGAAAGGAGCGCTCGCTTCCTCGGTTGCCCATGATTCGCATAACATAGTTGCCGTCGGGACAAGCGACGAAGATATAATGGCAGCGATTCAGGAAATCGAGCGCCTGCAGGGCGGTCTGGCGGCGGTGGCCGACGGCCAAATACTGGCCAGCCTGGGGCTGCCCATCGCCGGGCTACTTTCCGATGAACCGCTGGAAGCCGTGGTCGCCCAACTGGGCAAGCTGGAGCAGAAAGCCAGAGAGCTTGGCGCCAGGCTTCCCTCACCGTTCGCCACCCTTTCCTTTCTTGCCCTGCCCGTGATTCCCGAACTCAAGCTCACCGATCTGGGATTGGTGGATGTGACTGAACTCAGGCTAATCAGCTGAAAAAGGATACTGGCCAAGTTGAGCATGCGTCAAATCAGACAGGAACCAGTTTTTGAGAACCGCTACGATGCCGGCCAACAGCTGGCGACCTGGCTGGCCGAGTACCGGAACCGGTCGGCCGTGGTGCTGGCAATCCCCAACGGCGGGGTACTGATCGGGCTGGGAGTGGCGCTGGCACTCAATGCCGACTTCAATATCATCATCTCGCGTAAAATTCCCCTGCCGCTCAGCCCCGAGGGCGGCTTTGGCGCCGTGACCGACGACGGCACCACCATACTCAATGAGGATATGGTAAAGCGATTTAATTTGAGCCAGCAGCAGATAAACTATCAGGTGAGCCAGGTAAGAACCGCCATCCGCCAGCGAAGCCTGCTCTACCATGGCAAAAAGCCTCCCTCTCTAATCAAAGGTAAAACAGTGCTCATCGTTGACGACGGGCTCGCCTCCGGCTATACCATGATGGCCGCCGTGGAATCGATGCGGTACCGTCAGCCCCGGGAGATAATCGTCGCCGTGCCGGTGGCGTCGGCCGCCGCACTGCCCAAGGTAGAGAAGATAGCCAACAAGGTGATTGCCTGCGTGGCCGGTTTCGGCCCGGAGTTTTATGTCTCCGACTTCTACCGCTACTGGCATGATCCCAGCGATGAGGAAGTGCTGCAATGTTTCAAGGAATGGGGGCTCAGGCACCGCCCGGATATGAAATCACTGGGTAACAAAACAAATAATCAGAAACCGGTATAGTCCGCTTCTATTTTACAGTCCCCCCAGTCCCCCGTCCACGCCCAGAACCTGCCCTGTGATATACCTCGCCTCTTCGGATGACAGAAACGCCACCGCCTCGGCCACATCGCGCGGCGTGCCCAGAAAGCCGAGCGGTATCCGCTTCAGCATCTCACTTTTCTGTTCCTCGCTCAGCTGCTCGGTCATTTTGGAGACAATAAAGCCGGGAGCAATGGCATTGACCGTAATGCCGCGCGACCCAACCTCACGGGCAATGGTCTTGGTGAAGCCGATTATCCCCGCTTTAGATGAAGCGTAGTTTGCCTGTCCGGGGTTGCCCACGATGCCCACGATGCTGGATATGCTGACAATGCGACCCCACCTCTGCTTTACCATCTGGCGCAGTACAGCGCGGGTGCACAGGAAAACGCTCTTCAAATTTACATTGAGCACCGTTTCCCAGTCCTCATCCGACATCCGCATTAAAAGCTGGTCGCGGGCAATGCCGGCGTTATTTACCAGAATATCAATCCGCCCGTATTCAGCGGTCACTTTTTCCACCATACCGGCCACGTCAGACGTGGAAGTGACATCAACCGCCACCGCCAGGCTCTGGTGGCCCATCTTCCTTATCTCCTCAGCCGCCGGCTCCGCATCGGCAACATCGCTGACGACAACAGTCGCACCGGCCTCGGCCAGCCTGAGCGCAATCTCTCTGCCAATGCCACGAGCACCGCCGGTTATAATGGCTACCTTGCTGGAAAGATCCATGTTTACCTCCTCGGGTTATGTCAGGCAGCTGCTTACCGCCTGCGCATCTCCAATATTCAGGGTCTGCACCTCCCGGTTTATCCGCTTTATCAGGCCGGTAAGCACCTTTCCCGGACCTATTTCAATAAACGCATTCACGCCTTCATCGACCATGTATTCCACGGAACGCTGCCACTGGACACAATTGCACAGCTGATGGATAAGCTCTTCCTTTACTGCCTGCACCGTGGTCAGGGGTTGAGCGGTGGTATTGGCGATGACAGGAATAGAAGGGTCAGTAAAAGCAGGTTGTGATATGATTTCCGCCATGCTCTCAACAACGGGCTGCATAAGTGGAGTGTGAAACGCCGCGCTCACCGGCAGTGGCATCACACGGGCGGCTCCTTTTCCTCTGGCCAGCTCCATGGCTTCCGCCACGCCATCTTTATCGCCGCCTATAACCAGTTGCCCCGGCGAATTCATGTTCGCAATACAGGTGCCTGTCTGCTGGCATACCTCGCGCAGCACCGATTCCTCAAGGCCGATAACCGCCGCCATGCTTCCAGGACGGGTGGTGTTGGCCTCATGCATCAGACGACCCCGCTCCCTAGCCAGATAGACCGCGGTCTTGAAATCAAACACGCCGGATACAGCCAGCGCAGTATACTCGCCAAGGCTGTGACCGGCAACAAACCTGGGCGGCGGCAGATTGTAATTGACCTCGCGGGTAACTTCCAGGCAGGCATAGCTGACGACCAGGATGGCTGGCTGGGCATTTATGGTCTGGCGCAGTTCTTCCTCAGGGCCTTCAAAGCACAGTCTTGAGAGAGGAAATCCCAGCACTTCATCAGCCTGGTGGAAGATGGCCTTCGCTGAAGCGAAGGTCTCATAAAGGTCATGCCCCATGCCTGCCCACTGCGCACCCTGACCGGGAAAGACGTAGGCTATTTCAGTCGGTTCAACCATAGATTCCCACTGCGCACTGAATCGGAGAGGAAGACCCTATTCAGACCTTCCTGACGGTGCCGGCTTCTCAATGACCTCTCTGCCGGCATAATTGCCACAGTTGGGGCAGGCGTGATGTGGCAGCTTCGGGTTATGGCACTGGGGGCAGTAATCAAACTGGGGGGGCTTCAATGCCAGATGACTTCGCCTCTTACCACGGCGCGCTTTGGATAACTTTCTCTTTGGTAGTGCTCCCATAATCTACGTGTCCTCTTACTTTATTTGCCGAGCTGCGTCATATTCATCAGTTTAGACCAGCGCGGGTCCACCGTCCGCACGGGGCAGCCGCAGGGTCCCTGGTTTAAATTTCGCCCGCATTCAGGGCATATCCCGGCACAGCCCTCGCGACACAGCGGTTTCATCGGTATCGCCAGCAATGCGTACTGACGTATGGCTTCACTCAAATCAATGACGTGATGCTCGTCAATGGCAAATGAACCGGGCTCACCGGAAGATTGAAGTGGCAATCCGCTATTGACATCAACGGTTTGAATGTATTCCTCCTCCAAATTTTTATCCAGCGGACAGTTAAAAGCGCTCAGGCAGCGGCTGCAGGTCAGTTCGAGCTCAGTATGCAGTTTTCCCCTGACCAGAATGCCGCGATGCGTTCTGAGCAGGCTGACGTCGCCGTTTACCGCGCTGTCACGCTTATCTTCGACAATATCAATATTGCCGTCTATTTTATATTTACGGGATGACCCGATGGGTTCCTTGAGCAACTGGGAAACATTTATCTCCATAACAGCCACCTCCCTCGCCAGCCAG
>JBARQF010000292.1:0-3183 GCA_049643605.1 Dehalococcoidales bacterium | reverse complement strand
TAAATTTCTTTATGGTGAGCTCCAGTTCCCTGGCGGTCGGCGCCGGCGAGAACTGGTTGATGTTATAGCAGACCGTCTTGATTTTCTCCCTGGGTGCCTCATAAAGCTGCAATGCGCCGCGGATGGCCTCTTTGAAATAGGTGATGGGATTGTATGTCTCCTCGGTGACCAAGCATTCGTACGGCCTGCCGAGGGCCGCGTTTTCAATCATCCAGGTATTGTACTGGGCGACTCCCGGCGTCTTTACTCCGGGGCCGATAACCCCGCTGTAGCGCAGGCTGCGGAAATCAAGGTCGAACTTGCGGCGGTAGAATCTGCCGAGAAGCTCACCGTGCAACTTGCCCACCCCGTATATGGTGACCGGCCGTTGCAGAGTTGTGTCGGTGATGACCTCACCCGTATCCAGTCCGTAGGCGGCTATGCTGCTGGGAAAGATAAACCGGTTGACGCCGAAAAGCCGGGCTGCCTCTACCATATGCATAAAGCCGACGATGTTGGTCTGAAAGGAGCTCCAGGGGTTTTCTTCCGAGGGAACACTCAGCATGGAACCGAGGTGAAAGATATCTTCCACCTTGTTGTCCCTGACCGCATTCAGCACTTCGGGCCAGACTTTCAGGTCGCCCTGGATGATTTTCACATTGTCTTTTATCGCCGCCACGCGTTCCGGTCGGGTAACGATATCGAACAGGACGACATCCTGGCCTTGGGCAGCGAGCTCGTATGCCAGCCCGACACCTATAAAACCCATGCCGCCGGTAATCAGTATTGACATCTCTGTTTGTGCCTCCTTCTTATTCCAGGTGCGTTGTCTATTCCGGTAATTTATCCTTACCGGCTATTTCCCTCAGCAGGTTAATGTAGTAGCGGAAACCGTCCAGGGGAACGTCCGGTGGAATTACATGGTCGAGGCAGGGGAAATAGCCGCCGGTCTCCACCAGGTACGGGACTTTGGACATGACTTCTTCCCGGATGGCATCCTTTCCTCTGGTAAATACCCGCTTGTCAATGTTGCCGCCGATAATGACGTCTTTACCGTACTTCTTTCTCCAGGCAATGCCATCCATCCCGGAGGCCACCTCAAACGGCCAGGGGAAATTCACGCCGACTTCCATCCAGAGGGGTATCAGTTCATCAATGTTGCCATCACTGTCCACGTGCAGAATGTCCACGCCCTGACTGCGGAGAAAGTCGGTCATCTGACGATAGCGCGGCATCTCGAACTTGCGGAACATGGCAGGAGAAATCAGGGGGCCACTTTTATAGGCCATATCTTCCCAGAAGCGGGCGCAGTCAATCTTCATATCTTTGAGCACGCGTTTGGCCACTTCCATGTCCATGTGGAGCACCTGGTCCATCATATCCTCCACGAGGGCAGGGTCGTCATAGAACATGAAGAGGAGCTGTTCCAGGCCGGTCCATTCACGCAGCACCCCGAAGAAACCTTCCAGCAGGAGCATGGTGGGTACGTCTTCGGCGTTTCTTTTCTGCACATACTCGTTCCAGGGGGAGGGCCAGCGCTCCGGGGTGTACGGGTCAAGGCGCTTTTTGTATTCGTTCCAGGTAGCCCTGTCCTTGACGGGACGGTCGAGGTACTTGGGCATGCGCCAGGGGTGCTCTTTGGAGACCTCCACCAGCGAGCCGCCGTAGGTCGTTTCCACGCGGTGGCGCTCGTCCTCGCGGAGCACCTTGATTTCAAAGACGGGCATAACCGGCGGGGTCACGTGATAGGCGCCGAAGCTCTGTGCGGTGGCGATTGCCTTCAGGTCGGAGCGGTTGTGCTCGGAAATGATTTCCTGCAGGCCGTGAAGGTGCTCGAACTGAAAATAGTCGTTCAAGACGTCCTGTTCCTTTATGGTGGCCGGTGCACCCTGTTTTATCCACTCGTCGAGGGTGTCTGCCCAGCAGCGGTGAAACCAGTCCATGACCATGAAGTCGCCCGGCCTTTCCCCGCGGCAGATGGCCCGAAAACGTTCCCGGTTGGTTAATTGCTCTTTCATACCATTCACTCCGATAAATCAGTTATTTATCCGGTAGAGGTGGTTCGGGTGTATCAACTACAACTCGCCCTGCACCAGAGTCGCCGTATCCTGGACGCCCTGAACGCCGCGAATTTCGCTGATGATTATTCGAGAGAGTTCGAAGAGACTCTTTGCCTCGGTGATAGCAATGGCATCCCACTGCCCGAAAACGAGGTTGACCTCCGATACTCCGGGAACAGCACGAATATGGGACAGGGCATCAGACTCAAATCCGGGGACTAATTTTAAAAGCAAATACCCTTTTATCATTATGCTGCTATTATACTATCGGGACGTGGCATTGGTAAACACTATTCTTCCAAATGGTCCCCTGGCTTAAGGCCGGATTGGGCTGTAAAGTCGACGGCAGCTATCTTTGATGAGCCTTCCGGTTGTACGCGCTTGATGAATATGGCGCCGCCCGGCGCCGCCACGAGGAATCCCGGTTCTGTAACCTCGATTACTTCACCCGGTGCCCCTTTCAAATCACCAGGGCGCAGTTCGGAATCAAAGATTTTTAATTTTATATCGCCGTAAGCGGTCGTGGCTCCCGGCTGGGAATTGGTGCCGCGGATGAGGTTGTATACTTCGTCCGCTGGCCTGCGCCAGTCAATCGCTGCCTTGGTACACAGGCCTTCATAGGTGGCCTGCGCTTCGTCCTGTGGAATCCGGGGCGCTTTGCCCTGCCGGATAAGCTCGATGCTTTCTTTTATCGCCTCAATGCCGAGAGGGAAAAGCTTGTTGAAATATAATGAACTCACCGTATCATCGGGCGCAATATCAACCTCTTTCTGCAGCAGGATAGGGCCGGTGTCGATTCCTTTATCCGGCCAGAAGATGGTCAGGCCGGTCCTGGCCTCGCCGTTGATGACCGCCCAGTTGATGGCGCTGCCCCCACGGTGCCTGGGCAGAAGAGACGGGTGGTACTGTATGGTGCTGAGTTTGGGGTAGTTCAGGATGGACTCGGGCACGATATCGGTAACGAAGGCCATCACGTTTAAATCCGGTTTCAATTTAACATAACTATCGTAGACCTCAGGGGAACGCATTCTTTCCGGCTGGAACACGGGAACACCGAGCTGAAGCGCCCGCTGCTTGAAAATATTTTCTCGGCTGGCGGTATCGGGGAGCATATAAACCCCAACCACCTTTTCTCCTATCTCAA
>JBARQF010000291.1:0-4611 GCA_049643605.1 Dehalococcoidales bacterium | reverse complement strand
TCTGCTTAGTCGACTTCAGTTTAGCTTGATTATTCGTAGATGGTAAATATAATAACAGATATATTATAACAAATCATCCTGTCTGATAATACCGTCAACATCTGTCGGATAAGGCTTCATTTTCCTCGAGTAGAGCCGATAGAGAGAATTCTTGACAAAATACGCCTGACTGCCTAAAGTATCCGAAGACATTCATAATTAACCTGGTAAGGAGGAACATATGGCCGCATTTGAAATCATTGATGCCCACGCTCATCTGGCGAGGACTCCGGAAGAGGAGCGTAATTACTGGCTGTTTGCCGGGCGCAGGGAGTGTGACCGGTATGGTACGCCGGAGAGAGCCGTCGAATATATGGAGAGGCAGGGTATCTCCAAGATGACTTTCCTGACCCTGATTGGGCGCCAGTACCGTGGCCCTCTTGTTGAAAAAGCGAAGCTCGGTTCGCTGCCGGAAAAAGAACGACGTGAGGCAGAGAAGAAGATAGGCGAACAGGTCGCTCCCAAGATGCGTGAAATCAATGAATGGGGCTGCGAAGTGGGCAAGCGTTTCCCGCAATTACTGCCCTTTAACTGTATTTCACCGGAACTGGGTGGTGCCGAAGGCATGGTCAAGGAAGTGGAACTGAGGGCAAGCCAGGGGGCAAAGGGTATCAAACTCCATCCCGGCATGTTCTCCTTTTTCCCGGATGATGAGGTGATGTTCCCGGCCTATGAGAAGTGTCAGGAGCTGGGGCTTCCGGTGCTGGCTGACTCAGGAGAGTGGCCACCGCCGCACGTCCTGGCAGAATTTCCTTCCCCGGTGGTAATGGCGGGACAGCAGGGAATTGTCGATTATGCTGAACCCAAGAACTGGGCTAAAGCGGCCGAGACCTTTCCCAAGCTGACCATCATCCTTGCTCACCTCGGGTCGGCCTGGTGGGACGAGAGGGTGGAACTGGCACAGAAATACCCCAATATTTATTTTGACACTTCACAGGGCTTCTGCGCGCCGGACCGCCTGCCTTACAGCCCGCACCGGGGTCTGGCGGAAGCGGACGTGCCCAGAATCTTTCATAAAATCGGCATTGAGCGGATATTTTTCGGCACCGATTTCCCGGCGCTCGCACCAGAACCACAGCTGGAGCAGATATTGCGCTTACCCCTGACCGATGAGGAGAAACAAATGATAGTGGCCGGAAACGCCAAGCGCGTCCTGCGTTTATAGACTTTTTTCGTCGGTAAGAAACAGGAGAGCCAAGGGCAACCCATTACGTGACGGGAAAACCCTTGCCTCCTTCTTTATCTGTCTAGAGACCGAGAAGCGACTTCATCTCTTCAACAGCCGGTTTCAGTTTCTCGTAGTTGTTGTCGATAACGTAGCCCAGCATAAAGAGCTGGTAGCCTTCCTCGGCCCATTTGGCCAGCCCCTTCGGAGCAAAACCGCCGATGCCCGCCACTTTGCCTGCCTTTTTACAGATGCGGCCAATCTCCCGCAGCTTGTCCTCTACTATCTGTGAGCTTACCGTCTCGGGGCGCGACAGCTTTGGCGGGGTGCCATAAATATCCAGCACCAGGTCGTTGGTGCCGATGATAGTGCCGGTAACGCCCTCAAGAGCCAGTATGCGGTGCAGGTTGCTGACGCCCTCCCGGCTTTCTGTCATTGGAAAGAGCACGACGTTATCGTTCACGTATCCACAGATGTCCGAGAGCAGCATATCCGCCGCATTTTGAGAATCCATTAAATACGGGCTCATGCCGATTCCCGCGCCGCGATGTCCGATAGGCGGGAAGTAACACTGGTCGATGGCAAATATTGCTTCCTCGACGGTGTTGACACAGGGCAGCATCATCCCGTTGATGCCGGCATCCATGTAGCACCGGAAGTGGCCGTCTTTGTCCTCGGGCCTCATCAGAATGGGCATCTCCAGCTCACGAGAGACGCGAATATAGTCAAATATCGTTTCTTTATTTACCAGGCTGTGCTCGGTCTCCATCATGATGAAGTCGTAACCGTAGTCCTTCAGCGCCTGTACCGTTTTCTCCGGGTCATTCCTCGGCCCGATGGTCTGCCCGAAGACAATCTTGCCTTTTTGCAGTTCCTTTTTAAAGTTGAGCGTTACATTCAGTGCCATATAAACCTCCTTAATATTACTCTGGCCTATTCAACGGCCGGTCCACTTCGGTATTTCAAAAAGAATTGACCGTTTGCCGGTTATTAATAGTTGCTCTATGGTCCGAAACCTGGAAGCGATGACCTGAAGGAGGCTCTGGGTTACCTCATAACCGATATGTGGATGGAGTTCGAACAGGTTTCGAATATCGCTGCCACCGATGGTGAGAACCTGTACCGGTGCTTTGGCAATCGCCGTGAGGCTGAAAATATGCGGTGGCACGAGGGCTGGCCAGCCAAAAACGCTGCCCTTGCCGATTATTGTTATCAGCGTTGGACTAAGTGATTTGGACGATGGTGTGGATACCCCGGCTACCAGGTCAACCTGACCTTCAACGAGGACGTAAAGGTGCTCGGCGGCCTGGCCGGCGGGAAAAATGACCTCCTGGGGCTGGTATGTCCTCTCCTGGCAGGACGGCAGGTCAACGATTTTCTGCAGGTCAGTATTGTCCAGCCCGAGAAATATCTCGCATCGTTTCAAGGATTCAATGGTAGTCACCGTCGCTTCCTCTGCCTCTTTCAAAATCAATTGTAATTGTAATGACCAGATAAGGTCAACTGCTATCGCCATACAATCGCAATTCCCCGGCCTGGCAATATGGCCAAGGCCATCGCTCTTGACATTTATGCCTACTATTTGTATCTTAATATTTGGTGGTTTTACGCCAATTGCTTTCTGCTGTCAGACGATTACCGGAACGTCATCATCTTTGCTTTCCTGCGCGGCAAGAATGTTTTTCCACCAATAATAGTTTTGATTGTAATGCGGCGCGACCTATGGTCGATACGGAATTGACGGTGTGAATCCGGTGGTATCATGCCGAGATAGGATATAATTATACCGACAAGCAACGAGCGGACGGAGGCCTCATCAGGAAATGAGCATTGTTGATATGGTAAAAAAGGGCAAATTTGTGGCAACCGCAGAGGTTGGCCCGCCCAAAGGCATTGAAATTCAGGAGATGCTGGAAACAGCCGAAATGCTGCGCGGTAAAGTGGACGCCATTAACGCCACTGACCAGCAGAGCTCGGCGATGAGGTTGGGCTCCCTGGCCACCTGCTGCATTCTTAAACAGAAAGGGCTGGAGCCGGTCCTTCAGATAACCTGCCGGGATCGAAACCGCATCGCCCTGCAATCTGACCTGCTCAGTGCCCATGTTCTGGGCATTGAAAATGTGCTCTGCCTGACCGGTGACCACGTATCTCTCGGTGACCATCCTCAGGCCAAGCCCGTCTTCGACCTTGATTCGGTGTCTCTGCTTCAGGCGGCGAAAGAGTTGGAGCAGGGGAAAGACCTGGCGGGTAAAGAGTTGGAAGGCTCTCCCAAATTCTGCCTGGGGGCGGTGGTTTCCCCGGCCTCAGAGCCGGTCGAGCCGCAAATCATCAAGATGGAGAAAAAAGTGAAAGCCGGTGCGCAATTTTTCCAGACACAGGCGGTATACGAGCCGAAGAAGTTCGAGGAATTTATGAAAGCAACCGCTTACCTGGAAGTGCCGGTGACGGTAGGAATCGTGCTGCTGAAATCCGCCGGTATGGCACGGTTTATGAATAAGAACGTGGCCGGTGTGCATGTGCCGGATGACCTGATTGAGGAGATGGACGAAGCCGAGGACCGGGCGAAAAAAAGCATTGAGATTGCCGCCCGTCTCATCAAAGAGATGAAATCGATGTGTCAGGGCGTACACATTATGGCCATTGGCTGGGAAAGAAAAGTCCCGGAAGTGCTTGATGCTGCCGGACTCTAGTAATATTTAACAATTTATATAGGGAAAAAACGATACTGGTTATCAGCCAGACGTTGGCCAACCTTGCCGCTCTGAAGTCGGCAATATAGAATAGGCTGGGAGGTGTATGGTGACCGCTGAATCAGGTGGTCGTATCGCACCCAGAGAAGGAGCGAGTCCCGGGCTTACCCCAGAGGAATCAGCCCTGGTGGTGAGAATTGGCGTCTTCGTCAAGATGAGATGGCTGGCGATTGCCGGCGTTCTCATCGCCAGCCTGATAGCGACTCAGGTATTCCATATCCAGTTTTCCCTGGTGCCAATATACATCATCTGTTCCGTAATGGCCTTGTACAATTTTTTCCTTCTCTACCAGGCAAAGCACTTGAGTGCTGAAGCCAGCGGTTCACTGCCGGAGACGCTCGCCGTGCCGTTTCGTCGCCTTCTCATCATACCGAAGGCGACCTCTCCATTGATTGAGAGGGCCAGGGCAACCGGTAACATCCATATCACCGTAGACCTGGCAGCGCTCACGGTGCTTCTGCACTATACCGGCGGCATTGAAAATCTCTTTATTTTCTATTTTGTCTTCCACGTGATTCTCGCCGGTATACTGCTGCATTACCGCGTCGCCTATCTGGTTGCCACCTGGGCCATCTTTCTCGTGCTGCTACTGGTCGGGCTGGAGTACTACGAGGTAATCCCCCACGTCCACCTGGAGGGATTTGTGGCGGCTAACCT
>JBARQF010000290.1:0-6575 GCA_049643605.1 Dehalococcoidales bacterium | reverse complement strand
TTTCCGCCCTATATCCTGGCGATTATGCTGGTTACGCTCCTCAGCTCTTTAATACTGGTATATAAGCGCGGCAAAAATTTGGGCGGAGAAGAAAAACCGGCATCTCTTATCTCCAGAGAAGGCGCTTTCTTGCTTACCGATGTTATTCTGGTAGTCCTCGTATTTACTATTCTTGCTGGAACGGTGCTGCCAGGAGTAGTTGAAGCTCTGGGGGGCGCGAAGATAGTTCTGGGTCGCAGTTTCTTTGACCGGGCATGTGGGCCAATTATGCTTTTACTGGTGTTCCTGATGGGAGTTTGCCCTCTGCTTGGTTGGGGTAAAGCAGCCTGGCACCCAATTAAACGGAATTTATTATATACTTTTACAGCCACTATCGTTGTGGCCATTATTATACTGATTTCTGGTATAGGCAACTGGTACGCGGTTGCAGCTATCATATGTGGATTACCTCTATTCACTATCTGTCTGGAATGGTATCGGGGAACAAGGGCCCGGCACCATTCCAACAAAGAGAACTTCATCCAGGCATTCTTGTCTCTTATTAACAGTAACCGGGCGCGGTACGGTGGTTTTCTTGCCCACATCGGCGTTATTCTCATTGCTCTCGGTATCATCGCTACGTCTTTTTATAGCGTTGAGAGAACGGTGACACTAAATATCGGTGAATCAATGAGTATTGGCAAATATGAACTAACCTATAATGAGCTGATGCTGAAGCAAGATAATGCCAAGGTAAGTGCTATTGCTGACATATCAGTAAACCGGAACGGTCGTCTTATAGGGGTGATGCATCCGAGCTATGATTACTGGTTTAATCATGAGGACTACTTCACCGAAGTAGCGGTGCGTACCACGCCGGTCGAAGACTTATTCGTATCCCTGGTTTGGACCGGTTATGACCCCAAGGATAAATCAGCCACTTTTCGGGTTCTGATAAATCCCCTGATAGTCTGGATATGGGTGGGAGGAGGGTTCTTCCTGTTGGGAGGAGTAGTCGCCCTATTCACAAAGGAAAAACAATTATCCAGAGTAAAAGAGTAAACTATGTACCGACTCATTGCTATCTTGGCCGTTTTGTTTGTTTTTGGACTACCGGGGCCTGTCTTTGCTCAGGAGTCGCCCGACGGAACGATTACCGGAAAGGTAATCAATGGTACCGAAGGGGGCGGCAGCGTGGCTGGAATAGAAGTTACCTTGCTTACTTATATCAACGATTTGATAGCCGAGACAAGAACTGCCAAAACGGATGGGGAAGGTAATTTCCAGTTTGATAATGTTGCTGTTGAGCACCAGTACCTTCTCTCAGCCAGATATATGGAAGTTGATTATTACTATACGCTTGTTTTTAACCCCGGTGAGACGACGGCATATGCTGAGGTTGGGGTTTGTGAAACCACTACCAGCGACCAGGCGATAAGGATTGGTTTAGCCCATACCATAATGCACATTGAAGAAGAAAGCATTCGGTTTACTGAAGTCCTTTGGCTGGTAAATGGCGGAGACAGGACATATATAGGGGGAGACGGCGTATTGGTCTTCGCTCTGCCAGAAGGAGCAACCGGCTTCGAATTGCTTCAAGGGTCGGGAGCAGACTATCGCTTTCTGGATGATAACAGGGTTACCTATCTCGTGCCATTTCCCCCGGGTGAACGGCAGCTTATCTACTCTTATCAGCTTGCTAAACCGGACTCAGACGAGTTCACTATCCCTCTGGAGTTTAACTACCCCGCAGATAGTTTTGAGCTCATGGTAGGAGGCGCAGATGTTGAAGTGGCCGTTACCCAGTTAGCACCTGCCGAGCCTATATTCACCGCTACCAACGAGCGGTTTATCCACTTCCAGGGGGTGGATCTCCCCCGCAACACCGTGATAAACCTTTATCTTTCAAATTTGTCTGGAAGCAGTGGGCTGCATTTTATAATACTGTGGGTTATTATAGCTATGGCAATCATTGGTATTGCTGTTTTCCTAGTGAAGAGAGGGAAGAAGGGGAACACCAGTGAATGAGATTGGCACAGCTTCTTCCTCCTGGGCTATTGAGGCTCGGGGGCTGACCAAGCTGTTCGGGGACCATCATGCCCTGCGAGGTATTGACTTGAGGGTTAGTAGAGGAGAACGTCTGGTCATTTTCGGCCCTAACGGGGCAGGTAAAACAACCTTGCTCAAAATACTGTCTACCCTGGCCCAGCCCTCCGCTGGCAGTGTGTGGCTGGATGGTATCAATATCCGTAATAAACCGGCACAAACCAGGCGTCATATAAGTCTGGTCAGCCATCAAACCTTCCTCTATGACGACCTTACTGTTTATGAAAACCTTAAATTTTACGGCAAAATGTACGATGTCCCGGATTTGCCACAACAGATTCAAACTGTGATATCGTGGGTGCGGCTTGAGTCTCGCCTGCATGACCGGGTAAGCACGCTCTCACGTGGTTTGCAGCAGAGAGCCTCTATAGCTCGCTCTGTTCTCCATAATCCTTCAATATTGCTTCTTGATGAGCCTGAGGTCGGCCTCGACCCCCATGCCAGTACCATGCTTAGAGACGTATTGGACGATATTAATTCTGGTAATCGCACCGTTATGATGACCACACATGATCTGGAACGAGGTCTAGAACTGGGTGACCGTGTAATTATCCTTGACCGGGGTAAAATCGTCTATCAGGCACACAAACGTGAAGTTGACACCGCGAACTTTCGGCGGATATATGACCAGTACACGGGAATAGACGGATGAAGAGCCTGTTTATTAAAATTTTCGCCATTTTTTGGAAGGATCTTCTGGCAGAACTCAGGACCAAGGAGGTCGTTACCTCTGTGCTGGTCTTTGCCCTGCTGGTGATTGTAATTTTCAATTTTGCTTTTAGCGCAGGAGCTAGTATACCAGAGCTGGTAGCTCCCGGTGTTTTATGGGTAGCCATAGCCTTCGGTGGCGTGCTTGGCTTCAACCATATTTTCAGCGTGGAGAAGGGGAATTCACGTTTGGAGGGGTTGATGCTCTGTCCTGTAGACCGCGCCGTTATCTACTGGGGGAAGCTCGCGGGCAGCCTTACCTTTATCCTGGCTGTTTCCCTTGTCATCACGCCGATATTTCTTGCCTTATTTAACCTGCCACTCCTTTTACCTTCACTTGCCCTCGTCGTTGTGTTAGCGACCCTGGGCTTTGCGACAGTGGGGACACTGTTTTCAGCTATAGCCATAAACACCCGCGCGCGGGACATTATGCTTCCCATCTTATTTTTACCTGTTACCGTGCCTGTGATTGCCTCCGCCATCAAAGCTACGGCACTGATACTAGCTGGCAGTCCATGGAATGAAATGTTAATATGGCTGCAAATAATAATCGCCTTTGATATTATTTACCTGGTGGTGTCCACGCTGGTTTTTGAGTTTGTGATTGAGGAGTAACCAGAAATCCCTGGCTGGAAAGCAAGTCAATATGAATGATAAACATGCCCTGAGAAGTAACGTATTGTCTGGACTGGGTCTCGTTCTGATGCTAGCTGCTCTTTACATGGTTTTCATATATGTACCCACTGAGAAACACACTGGCGTTGTCCAGCGTATATTTTATTTCCATGTGTCTATAGCTTGGGTCAGCTTCCTGGCGTTTTTCATTACCTTTATCTTCAGCATTCTCTATCTATGGAAACGGACGATGAGATGGGACGCCGTTGCCCATGCTTCAGCGGAAGCAGGTATTATTTTCACCACACTGGTTTTAATTACCGGCCCCATATGGGCGAAACCGGTCTGGGGAGTCTGGTGGACCTGGGATGCCCGCCTGACAACATCGCTGGTGCTCTGGCTGATTTATATTGCCTATCTTCTGGTGCGCGCTTATGCCACAGAACCAGCCCGGGGTGCCAGATTCGGTGCTGTGATAGGCATTGTAGGGTTCATCGATGTGCCTATTGTTTTCATAGCGGTAAACCTCTGGCGAACCCAGCATCCGACCACCATAATCTTTGAAGGCGGCCTCACAACATCAATGCTCCTGACCCTAATGGTATGCATCGCCGCTTTTACCATGTTGTACGTTCTTCTGACCTTCCAGAGCGCCTGTTTGAAGTCCATGGAGGCCGACATCAAATATTTGAGAAGTATACAAGCAGAGTAGGAGGATAGTGATTTATGGAGAATATGGGTTATCTCTTTGCAGCATATACCAT
The DNA here is from genome assembly GCA_049643605.1 of Dehalococcoidales bacterium. Classification (GTDB taxonomy): domain Bacteria; phylum Chloroflexota; class Dehalococcoidia; order Dehalococcoidales; family RBG-16-60-22; genus E44-bin89. The sequence goes on along the minus strand of JBARQF010000290.1, from coordinate 2,403 downwards.
TATCTGGGCAGTTGTCTTCGGCTACGTAGTATTTATGCAACGCAAGCAGAGGAGGTTGCAGCGGAACATTGATCTGCTGCGGGAGTCCATAGACAAGTCGAAAAAATAATAGGTTATTAATATGGGGCCTGCCCTCCAGAACTGGGCACTATCTTATCTCTCCTGTGTTTACTCACCTAAACGTACCCGTCCCCAAACCCCAACTACGCGCACCATGGATTCATAGACATCAGGGTCAGTTTCCTTTCCCTTGGGAGCACAAATCGCAATGTAATTATTGAGAACCAGCGCACCGACACCATCAATAGCAGCCCGAACTGCCGCCAGTTGAGTGACTATGCTTTCACACTTCCGTTCATCAGTAACCATCTTCTGAAGACCGCGTATTTGTCCTTCTATCCGCTTGAGGCGTTTTATTATCGTCTCCCTGTCCACTTCTAGTTTTTCTTCCTTGCCCATGACATCCTCCATTATATTTGTACGCCGCCTACTCTTAATACTATACCCCACTACTAAATAAATTCCAAACCATACTATTGACATCATTAACCAGAGATGTTAGGCTATACCCCAGTAGGGTATCTTCGGCTTAGCTACCCTAATACTCCAGCAAATTACCCGGCTTGTTAGAGGGCCGGGTAATTTGTTTCCTTTCATCACTTAGCTATATGCCCTTCCCCCATAAAGGATACCACTCTTTAAGTTAGAGTTACCGGGGCTCCCCCACCCCTTATCACCTAACCAAAACATGATTTTAACGTTACAATAAAGGGTCTTTTTGAAATTAATACGGGAGTCATCATGAAAGTCACGAAAACTATCGGCATTATAGCGTTAGCTCTCACTATATTCGCCACCATTCTATCCGGGTGCTCTTTTAACAGGTGGGTAGAGGTTGCCGGGGGTGATTACCTACCAGTCGTATTTAGTGGCCTGCATCAAGGCGTAGGTGCCAGCCTAATTGAGAGTATGAATGTGGACCGTAATAAAAACACGGTGAATATCCACCTCAAAGACGGTGCTGAAATAAATGCCGATTTCAAAATGAGACCCAAGAAAGATTCGCCTTCAGGATGCCCGTCCAATATTAACGCAACTAAAATGGAAGTTCTGGAACTTCTGGTGCGTAACTGTCCTCGTAATCCAGAAGTAGTCATACTCCGCGAAGACGGGCAGATAGGCGGTAGTGGTACTGCGTGCGCTGGGAATGATAAGTGTATTCATTTCAAGCCCGTTACTTCCGCTGAGCCAATGCAAACTCCCGTTGACTAACCAAAGAACAGATAGCGACAATTTTATAGAGGCATCAACGTAAACGAAAGGAGGCAAGCGGCCTCCGCCTTTTCTACGGGCTACATGGGGTTCACGTGGTCGCTGGTTCAAATCCGACCACCCCGACCATACGAACAAAATGAGTGGTCAGGCCGCTGACAGCTCGGGTTTGGTATACGCTTCGTTCTCCTGCCGTGCCGGGTGGCTCTGGGCGCTGTAGTCCTTAAGAGCCGAAGGCTCTCGCATTTTTTCCAGCTTGCCCTGCTTGGAGAGGCGCTCGTAAATCATCACCCAGGCGCAGTTCCGCTCCGGGCTGGTCTCGCACTTACCGTCTTTATAACCACCGCAGGGTCCATTTACCAGGCTCTTGGCGCACATGGTCATGGGGCAGATGCCGCCGTAGTCGGCCAGCAGGCAGTTGCCGCAGGCCCGGCATTTCTCCAGCCAGAGGCCTTCATCAGCGGTTACCCCGATGAAACGGGTGTTCACCGCCGGGATTATCGGCATTTCTTCCAGTATCTCGGCGACAAACTGCACCCCGGCTCCACAGGCCATGGACAGAACGGCGTCATATTCCTTTATCTTTTCAATTATCGGCTCGATATACTCACGGTCGCACTGACGCTGGATGGTCAGTTCACCGATTTCAACTTCCCGACCGTCCATCTTGTTGGCCATCCTGAGTTCCGTCGCCAGCAGCTCCACTTCCTTCTCGCCACCGGCCTGGCAGACGCTGACACAGGTACCACAGCCAAGGACCAGCAGTTTCCTGTAGTCCCTGGTTTTTTCCTTTATCTCCTCAAAAGGTTTCCTTTCGGCAACTATCATGGCTTCACCTTCTCCTTTTTCAGAGGGCTGGGGCCCAGATTTTTTGCCCGTTCTGTCATCTCGTTGCAGGCAGCGGCAAACAGCGGGGCATCGGAGGCACCCATATTGAACATCTCGACTCGTTCCGGCTCGATGCCCACTTCTTCGAGCAGCTTCTTGGCCTGCTCAACCTTCTTCTTGGCTCTGAGATTTCCTTCCAGGAAATGACAATCGCCTTCCTCTCAGCCAGCCACGAAGACAGCATCAGCGCCATCTTCAAACGCCTTGAGCAGATGGAGGGTATCCACCGTGCCGGTGCACATC
>JBARQF010000289.1:0-11099 GCA_049643605.1 Dehalococcoidales bacterium | reverse complement strand
ACTCTAACTACTGACCGAACCAGTCGAATTCCTCGTATTTAACCACGGGGGCTTCAATCCAGTCGGTTACCGGGACGATTTCACCGCCCTGTATCTGGAAGAGTCTGACCGATTTCGATAACCGGTTGTCTCCGGGGCTGTAGCTTACCGGGCCATGAAGCCCGCCAGCATCGAAGTTGCTCAGCTTCTGAATGCCCTGAGTTTCCACCGCCTGCCAGGCTTCCTCACCACCTTTGGCCAGCACATCATAGCCGGCGTTTTCTACTGCCAGTCTCAGAATCTCAGCTACGATTAAGCTCTGCGCCCAGGAAGTAATGTAGTCCATGTTGCCGTAGTCATCAGGGTGCATTTCCTGGCAGTACTCTGTCATCTTGGCCATACCGGGAACATCGTCACCCCAGTTCACGGTAGGGAACACGCCGTAGACACCTTCCACAACGTCAGCCCCGGCGATGTCCACCAGTGCTTTGGTAATGCCGGCGTGACCGAGTCCGATGGTGACGTCAGGATAAAGACCGAGGTCAACCGCATTCTTGATGATGACGGCGGTCGGTGCCGGCGTGCTGGAGATGTAGAGGACATCGGGATTTGACGCCCTGATTCGGGTCAGGGAGTCCATTTCCGAAGTGGTATCTGCCTTATGCTCATCAGTGGAGATAATCTCGATACCGAGCTCCTCAGCGGCGGCTTTGGAGGCGTCAAGGGCTCCGTAACCGGTGGAATTATTGAGCAGATGCATTGCCATCTTGGGCTTGCCGGGTCCCTTCCAGACATTCTCCATATAGTATTTGGCGAAGGCTGCCCAGTCGTCGCCGTAGTCAGGCATTTGCCCGTAAATATGCAGTGGTGGGCGGTGCAGTACCGGAGCGTTAAAGGAAGCGATGCCCGGGAAACCAGCGCGGTTGGCGATTTCCATACAGGCGGACATCATTGCCGATGAAGAGGTGGTGAACAGGACGCAGTCCTCATCCATGAACTGCTTGATATTGATGACCACTTTGGAAGCATCATAAGCATTATCCAGCCATACCACCTCGATTTCGTATCCGCCGGCGCCGCCCAGCTCGGCGTTAACGTACTCGATGGCATCAAGGTTGGCGTGCCCCATGGGCGCGCCTTTTTCCGCTGCCTTGCCGGTCGATGGTGTGGACATGCCTACTTTTATCGTTTTTCCGCCGGGACCGGCACAGGCGCTGAGAACCGGTAGCACTACCAGGATCAAAGCCAGGCAGACCACTACAGCTACCACCAATAGTTTTTTGTCTTTCATTTTACTTCCTCCTTTCAGTATTACGGGATGTCTTTCTCAGAATATTACATTATAGCCTATACCTCCTTTTTCAGGCTAGTATGAGAAAGGCCAGAGTCTATATGCCGATTTAAACAGCGCCCAGCGGTGGGCGATGCCTCTCGGCTCAAGTATCAGGAACAGAACAATGACCAGGCCAAATAGCATTGGTGTAACCCCGGTGGCGAATCCGGCGGGTAACGCAATATTCCCCTCCAACCAGGGAACAATTTCCCCGGTTAATACTCGGTCAAGCAGGCGGATGGAAACCACTCCGAGGATAGGTCCCAGGGTTGTGCCAAGACCACCGATAATTATCATACCGATGTATAATATTGACTCCTTGAGGCTGAAAAACTCGCCGTTCATGGTGCCCCAGTGGTGGGCGAGCAGCGAGCCGGCGATTCCCGCCATGAAGCAGCCGATGAAAAAGGCCAGTAACTTGTAGTACAGAAGGTTGATGCCCATTACCTCCGCTGCCAGGTCGTTATCCCTGATGGCGATAAAAGCCCGGCCGACCCGTGTCCGTGCCAGGTTCTTGGCAAAGAACGTGCAGAGAGCGGCGATGCTCATGATGAGGTAAAACTGACTGGCCTCGCTTCTGAAGACAAGGCCGCCGATTTTAGCCATAGGTACGCTGATGTTCGTAAAGCCGTGGGTCACTGACCAGTGGTTGATGACCCAGATAATGATGAACTGGGCGGCGATGGTGGTGATAGCCAGGTAAAAACCTTTAACCCGCACCGATGGCAGACCGAAGATAAGCCCGATGATTCCAGCCATAAGTCCGGCGCAAAGCAGTCCCACCAGAAAGGGCAGGTCGAATCTATTGGTCAAGACGGCTGACGTGTAGGCGCCCACGGCGATAAAGCCGGCGTGGCCGATGGACAGCTGTCCGCAGTAGCCGACCAGCAGGTTCAGGCCGGTGGCGGCGATGAGTGTGATGCCGATGAGGTTAGCCACGCCAAGCCAGTAATTACCCACGTAAAGCGGGAAAGTGGACAGGAGCACCAGGAAGCCAATGAGTAGCACCCAGTGTGTCTTGGTACGCAGGATGGCCATGTCCTGCGCGTAGGTATAGTTTCGTATGCCGCTAGGTAGACTCACTGGCTATATCCTTTCAATGCGCACTTCTCCAAACAGCCCGTAGGGCTTGATTATCATAACAATAATAATGATGACAAACGGTATAATATCCTTCACCCCAGCCCACAGATAGGGAGTGAGGTAACCACCGCCAAGGCTCTCGCAGAGACCGATAATCGGGCCGGCAATGATGGCGCCGAGGAAAGAGTCAAGACCGCCCAGTATCACCACTGAGAATGCCTTGAGGCCGGTCTCCACCAGTCCGTGGGTAATGCCGCCGATGCTGGCAATCAGTATGCCGCCAATGGCGGCCACCACGCAGGCGAACATCCATGACATGGAGAAAACGGCGGTCACCGGTATGCCGCAGGCTTGGACCGCCATCTGGTCGTCGGCGGTAGCTCTCATGGCAACGCCCATCTTATGGTAGCGGAAGAACAGGGTCAGGAGAACAAACACCACCAGACAGATACCGACCACCCAGACATATTCCTGGGAAACTACCGCCGTGCCGATGTGAATGACCTCTCTGGGGAACAATCGGGGCAGCGCATCGACGCTCCAGGGCCAGATGAAGGTGACCACGCCTTCGATGAAGTAGCCTATGCCCAGCGTCACCGTAATGAGCGCCAGAATCGGCTGGGCAATGAGAGGACGCAGCGCGAGGCGCTCAATGGTCCAGCCCAGACCCAGGGCGAATAAGATGACCAGCGGGAATGACAGCCAGAGCGGGAACTGGGCCTGCACCAGCATAGCGTAGGTGAACCAGGAGGATATGAGCACAATCTGCCCCAGGGCAAGGTTGGCCACGCTGCTTGACTTCCAGATGAGAGCGAAGCCAAGGGCGATGAGCGCGTAGACCATGCCCACAGAAACGCCGGTGATGGTATACTGTAAAAGCTCAGTCATTTGACATAATGCCTCTCTAGGAAATATCCCTTACCTTGATACTTGTGCTCACAAAGCTCTTCCGTCCATCACGGTAGGTTACCGGGGCCTGTACATTTATCTCATTGTCGTCGTTATACATTGACTCAATCAGCTCTTTATATCTCTCTTCCATGAATTCACGTCTGATTTTCCGGGTGCGGGTCAGCTCCGCCTCATCGGCGTCAAACTCCTTGTGCATGAGGACGAACCTCTGCACTCTTGCCGGCTCCGGCAGGAAACCGTTCACTCTGAGCAGGTCTTTGCGGACGAGGTCGGCCACTTTCTCTTTCTGCGAGAGGTCAGCGAAGGTGGTATAGGGGAGGTGGTTTCGCTCGGCCCATTTGCCGACCATGCCGAAATCGATATTGATGATGGCGGAGACAAAATCCTTGTCCTTGCCGCCGATTACCATGGCGTCCTTGATGTAGGGGCTGAACCTCAGCCTGCCCTCGACGTACTGGGGTGCATACTTGATACCGGAGCGCAGCTGCCCGAGATGGTCCATACGGTCGATGAACAGCAGGTGGCCATCATCGTCGATGTTGACCGCGTCACCGGTGCGGCACCAGCCGTCAACCAGCGTTTCCGTGGTTTTTTTATCATCCTGGTGATAGCCATTGAACAGGCAATTGCTCCTGACCAGAAGCTCGCCCTCATCGGTAATGCGTACTTCCGTGCCGTTGGCCGGGCGCCCGACGCTTTCGAATTTGATTTCACCTTTGCCGTGCGATGATATAAGGCCGGCCTCGGTGCTGCCGTAGTTCTGGCGCAGCTCAATGCCAATGGCGTGGATAAGGCGGAAGGTGTCCAGGCTGAGCACCGAGCTACCGGTTACGGCAAACCTGACATTGCTCAGGCCGAGCCGGTCTTTCAGGGCGCGGAAAAGCAGGAAATAGGCAACGCCGTAGAGCAGGCGCCAGAACAGGTTTGGCTTTTTATTGGCAAAGTTGAAATCAGCCATTTTATAGCCCACGGGCATGAACAGGTTATAGACGAAGCGTTTCAGCGGGTGAGCGTCAATCATTTTGACCTGTATATCCCGCACCAGACTCTCCCACTGACGGGGCCCGTAGATGACGAAATTGGGGCCGACCTCCCGGGTGTCCTCGGCGATGGTCTCCGGTTCTTCGGGGAAGTTGAGCCTTGCCCCGCTGAGGAGGTGGGGGATGGTGGCGAAAAAGCTATCGCCGACCCAGGCCGCCGGGAAGTTGGAAATCAGGTCGTCGTCCTGGGCAAGCGGGTAGCGGTCGACAAAAGCCCGGGCGGTGGTGATAAGTGCCTGGTGGGTGAGTACCGCTCCCTTGGGCAGGCCGGTGGTGCCGGAGGTGTAGTACAGGAAAGCGGTATCGCTGCCTTTACCCTGCTCTATATTCTGCTCGAACAGCCCCGGATGCGTTTGCTCGTATTCCCGGCCCAGCTTGATGACGCCGGTGAAGGAGGTCAGAATCGGGTCATCGTAGTTCCTCAGTCCCTTGGGGTCCCAGTATATGACCTTTTTGAGTTTCGGCAGCTCCTCTTTGATTTCGAGGAATTTGTCTGTCTGCTCCTGGTCGTTGACGATGGCGAACCTGGCTCCCGACTGTTCAGCGATGTATTTGACCTCGGACGGGATGGAGTCAACGAATATTCCGGTGACGATTCCCTGAGCCGCCTGCGTGGCAAACTCGCCCCAGAACCACTCCGGTTCATTGTCCCCGATGATGCAGACGACATCGCCCGGTTCCATCCCGAGGCTGAGCAGACCCAGGGAGAAATATTTCACTTTGTTATAGTATTCCTGCCAGCTGTAGCTCTGCCAGACGCCGAAGCTCTTCATGGACATGGCGTTTCTCTGGGTCCACCGCTCATAATTGCGTCTTATTAATTTGGGGATGGTATCCGGAACTTCGGCTATCATGTTATTTCTTCCTAAATAAAATACCTCCCGCTTGGGGGAGGTAATCTTATACTATATACACTGTCTCCAGTAAAAACTAACTATGCATATTCGCTTCCCCCCAAGCGCACCCCGGTGCGCCCGGTAAAGACGAATTTTGTTCTCTCCATTGGGTAACGGGTCGATTTCATAGCTGGAGGCAAGTTTACCATAATGGAAAACAAGCTGTCAATAAAGGTATCAAGGGTTGGTTGATTTTTAATGGGTACTGGTCAGTGGTATGGTCGTGCCGGTGGCTTTGGCGATGAGCTTTCCGTCCTGGTTGGTCACCGTCATCTCGGCGATGCTCACCTTGCGGCCGCTCTTCACCACCCGTCCCTCAGCGATTAGCTCATCGCCCGCTCTGGCCGGGGCGATGAAATGGATGTTGAACTGTGAGGCGACGTTGGGACGGTTCACCGAGTTCACCGCGTAGCCGAAAGCCTGGTCGGCCACCGCCATGGTAATGCCGCCGAAGGTCACCCCGTTGAAATTCTCGTACTCGGGCAACACTTTGAGCATCACTTTAGCGTACCCCGGCTGAAGCTCCAGCAACTGCAGGTTCAGGAAAGAGGCGATTGGCTCATTTCTGGCCTCGGCCAGCAATTCCTTGACGTTGTCAGCTGCTTTGGTCTCATGTTCTGGCATCTTTTGTCCTCACTTAGCCAGTCCGAATTTCCGGGCTGCCTCGCGCAGGCCGTCGAGCGAACCTTTGAGCGCTGCGTCTTCCACACAGTAGGCGATGCGGAAATAACCCGGCGTGCCAAAGCCCCGACCGGGAACAGTCAGCACTTTTAATTTCTGCAGCTCCCGGACAAATTCTACATCGTCTTCCAGTGGGGATTTGGGGAACAAATAGAATGCACCCTGGGGTTTGACCATCGAGTAACCCATTGCGGAGAGGTTATCGTAAATGAAATCTCTCTTTCGCTGGTATTCGACTATCGAGACGGTGACCCCCTGCAGGTGGCGCACGATGTGCTGCATCAGGGCCGAGGCGTTGACGAAACCGAGCGTCCGGTTGACATGGATGAAGCCGTTGACCAGATCTTCCCGTCCGTGGCATTCCGGGTGTACGGCGATATAGCCGATTCTCTCCCCGGGCAGGGCCAGATCCTTCGAGTGGGACGTGGTGATAATGCTGTTCCGGTGGTGATGCACTGGGAAAGGGTACTCCAGACCGTCGTAGATAAGCTTGCGGTAGGCCTCATCACTGATAAGCAGGATATGCGTCCCGAGTTCCGTTTCCTTCTTGCGGAGAACATCGCCGATGGCGTGCAGGCGCTCTTCACTGTAGACGGCGCCGGACGGGTTGTTCGGCGAATTGATGAGCACGGCTCTCGTCTTTTTATTGATGGCCTGCTCCAGTTCATCTACCCTGGGGGCAAACTGCTCGTCTGTGGACAGGATGCGGGAGACTCCGTAGTGATTGTCAACATAGTGGACGTACTCGGCGAAATAGGGGGCAAAGATTATGAGCTCATCTCCATGGTTGAGTATCGTTTTCAGGACGACATTCAGCGCACCGGCCGCCCCGTGGGTCATAATGACATCATTCCCGGTGAATTTGATACCGGTTTCCAGAGCCAGTTGTTCGGCCACGGTAGCCCTGGTTTCGGTATAACCGGCATTGCTCATATAGCGGTGCATCCCGGGCGTGGGGTGCTCGGCGATTTCCTTAAGTTCCCGGAAGAATTCGGCCGGCGGTTCCATAATCGGATTGCCCAGGGAGAGGTCAAATATGTTTTCCTCTCCGTACTGTTTTTTCAGAATGGCGCCTTCCTCGAACATGCGACGTATCCAGGAGCCACTGGCCATGCTTTCCTTAACTCTTGCTGATACGGACACCTTTAAGTTCCTTTCTGCCGCGGTCAAAAGCGGTGAAGTTTATCTGCCTGACCTTTTCCGGTAAACGCCGGTTGATACTCTCCTCCCAGGTATTGACCTTGAAGGGCAGGAAGAGTGAAGCGCAGCCGAGCATGAAAATGTTGAGCGACCTGATATTACCCAGCTCTTTCGCCCGTTCGGTGCCTTCGATGAAATATACCTGGTCGGTAAACTGCCTCAAAATGCCCTGTATTTCATCATCGGTGGGGTAACGGGTATTGCCCAGACTTACCGATAGCGGAGGCAGGGCGTGGTTGTTAACGATGGCGATGCCGCCGGGTCGGAGATAGCTGGCCCACCGGGCTGCCTCCAGTTTTTCCAGCGCGATAAGCAAGTCGACCTCACCCTGGCGGATAAGCGGCGACCATACCTGTTGAGCAATACGCATGTGGCTGAGCACGCTGCCGCCGCGCTGGGCCATACCGATGGTATCGGTCTTCTTTACATCGTATCCGGCGGCGATGGCCGTCTCGCCGATGATATCGCTGGCCAGGATAATCCCCTGGCCTCCGGCGCCGGTAATCAGTAAATTCACTGGTTTCATTTCTTTGCCTTCACCGGTATCTCTGACTGAGGTCCGATTGCCTGTTTGGGACATAGCTGCTGGCAGACAGTGCAGCTATCGCCAACGCACAGCGAGGGTTCAATGTATAGCTGCTCGCCTGTTTTCTGAATTGCCGAGCAACCGAGCAGCAGGCAGGTTCCGCAGAGGTTGCATTTCTCCATATCAACGACTCTGGGTTCGCCGCGCTTCGACACCTGCACCGCGCAGGCACCGCGGACGATGATTACGGAAAGCTCGGGATTGTCCAGAGCACCCCTGACGCTGCTTCTCAGGCCTTTCATGTTGAAGGCGTCAACGACCTTCACGTCTTTCACGCCAATGCCACGCACCAGTGGCTCCAGCTCCACCTTCTGCATCTCTTTGCCCTGCGCCGATACGCCGGTGCCGGGATGTTCCTGGTGCCCGGTCATGGCAGTGGTGCCGTTGTCCAGTATGACCAGGGTTATCTGCGCTTTGTTGTAGACGCCGTTCACCAGGCCGGTGATGCCGGAGTGCATAAATGTGGAGTCGCCGATAACGGCCACCACTTTCTTGCTGATGCCAGCTTTACCCAGACCCAGCGCCTCCCCGATGCTGGCGCCCATACAGGCGCAGGTGTCCATGGCGAGGAGCGGCGGATACGCGCCCAGAGTATAGCAGCCGATATCGCCGGTGATTATCAGGGGTGAATTGGCCAGTGTCTTATCTTGTGCTTTGGCCAGCTTGGCGCGCTGCCCGATGCTGCTCAGCACGGAGAAAATGCCGGTGTGGGGACAGCCCGGGCAGAGAAGGGGAGGACGCCTGGGCAGCTCGGCACCGGTCTCTATTTTTCGGCGCGGTGAATCAGGGAGAAGGCCTGCTTTCTGTCCCGCCTCATAAATGATGTCGGGGTTAAGCTCGCCGACCCTGGGGATGAACTCCTTGCCGATAACCTCTATCCCCATTGCCTGCATGTTTTCCTGGAGGAACGGGTCGAGTTCTTCCACCACAATCAGTTTTTTCACCCGTCTGGCAAACTGCTGGAGAAGGTTGCGGGGCAGGGGGTATGTCATGCCAAGTTTGAGAAAAGAAGCCCCGGGAAATACCTCACGTGCATACTGGTAGGCCACCCCGCTCGTCACCACCCCGAGCTCCCGGCTGCCCTGGATAACCTGGTTGAGCGGACAGGTCTCGGCGTATTCGGCGAGCTTGACGAGTCGTTCTTCCATTAGCGGGTGCCGGATTCGGGCGTGAGCCGGCAGCATGACGTACTTGGCGGCATTATACTTGAATTCCGGCTGACGGGCAGGCAGAGCGCGGCTTCTTTTAACGTCCACCACTGTTTTGGAGTGTGAAATGCGGGTGGTGGTACGCACCATTACCGGTGTATCAAACTGCTCGCTGATGTCAAAGGCAGGAGCCAGAAGGTCGTAAGCTTCCTGGCTGTCGCTGGGTTCGAGTACGGGCACCTTGGCCAGCCTGGCAACGTGACGGTTGTCCTGCTCGCCCTGTGAGCTGTGTGCCCCGGGGTCGTCGGCGCAGATAACCACCAGCCCGCCATCGACACCGGTGGTTGAGGCCGCCATGAAGGGGTCCAGAGCCACGTTCAGCCCCACCTGCTTCATCGATGCCATGGCGCGCACGCCGGCATAGGACGCTCCCAGTGCCACCTCCATCGCCACTTTTTCGTTGGTTGACCACTCGGCGTAGATGTCATCGAAGCGGGCGATGGCCTCCAGGATTTCGGTGCTGGGGGTTCCGGGGTAGGCGGTGGCAACCTTGACACCAGCATGGTAGGCTCCTAGAGCGAGAGCCTCATTCCCGGATAGAAGCTTTTTCATGACCGACATATTACTACCAATGATAGCACAATTTTACCGTTGGAAAAACGCGGGCAGGAATTGACAAAGGCGGTTCGTAGCGACATAATACGCTTAAATATTTCATGGTAAAGGAGGATGTCATGCCAGTATACATGATGCTTACCACTCTTACCGATGCAGGACGTAAAGCGCTGCAGGAGGACCCCGAGATATTGCGGGGATTCAATAAGGAAGTGGAGTATATGGGAGTCAAAATCCTGGACCAGTATGCGCTGCTCGGCCAGTACGACTTCGTCAATCTTGTGGAAGCACCGAGCAATGAGGTCGTAGCCAAACTGGCCACGGTATTGAGTGTTCAGGGTCACTTTTCCACGCTGACCCTGGCAGCAATCACTATCGATGCGCTCATTAGTACGCTGAAAGAGAAAGACAGACCCTGGAAATAGTAAAGCGAAGGAAGCGCGGCAGATTTTTAACACAGCAGTGAGCTGCCGCAGCAGGCAGCAAAATCGCTGAATTCTATTAAATTTATATAACGCCTTATAAAGCCATGTCAGAGTTGCCATCTGAAGTAAAATCGAAGATTCTGGCCATGCAGAGGGGTGAAATAACCGAGCATTTCATCTACGGGAGACTGGCGAAATCGGTGAAAGACCCTCACAATCAGGATGTCCTTCGACGCGTCGCCAGGGATGAACTGAGACACCATGACCTGTGGCAGCAATACACCGGCGAAACCCCAGGCCCCAGCCGGCTGAAGATATGGCTTTACTACCTTATTTCACGTGTCTTCGGCCTGACCTTTGGCATCAAACTGATGGAGGAGGGGGAAGAAAAAGCCCAGGTAACCTATGCCGAGCTCGCCAACTTTGTACCGGCGGCTTCCGATATTGCCAGGGATGAGCATCAGCACGAGCAACAGCTTGTCCGCCTGATAGATGAAGAACGGCTCCGCTATGCGGCAGACGTGGTGCGGGGTCTGAATGTGGCGATTGTGGAGCTTACCGGGGTACTGGCTGGCCTGACGCTGGCCCTGCCTGAATCCGGGCTGATTGTGCTTGCCGGGTTGATTACCGGGGTGGCAATGGTGCTTTCCGTGGCCAGTACCGAATATCTGGGAGCGAAATCGAGCGGGAGTGGCCACAGACCTTTAAAGGCGGTTCTTTATGGTGGGGTGGCCAATATCATCACCTTTGTTTTTCTGCTCTTCCCCTATTTTATCTTTGACAATGTCTACCTGTCTCTGGGGGTTATGATTTTCAACGCTATTATAGTGGTCTTCATTTTCAGCTTCTATATCTCGGTGGCCAGGGAGATTTCCTTCCGCAGACGGTTTTCGGAGATGGCGCTGGCCAGCCTCGGCGTGGCGTCGCTGGCCTTTCTCATCGGTTACCTGGCGCGGACGTTCCTGCACATACACGTCGAGTAAAGATATTCCCGGGAAATCAGCTCGCGTCTCTTCAGAACGCGTCTACTGGCGGTACTGGATTTCGGCGTTGGGATAGACCGCCACCGCCGCGCCATCGCCGTTTCTTTCTTGAAGTACCTTGAGTACGTCATCCCAGCGGTGTAAGAACAGCGCCTTGGCCGCGCCGCCGAACCAGGCCCGACTCTGGAGGTCGGGGTATTCCGTGAAGACGATAAGGC
>JBARQF010000288.1:0-2675 GCA_049643605.1 Dehalococcoidales bacterium | reverse complement strand
TCTTCCGATGGAAATACTTCAAGATTTTCCGAAATTAGACAGTTTAGTGCAGAAGATTTGCCAAGTACCATTTTTCCGTAGATTCTTATTGTGACATCTCCCACTTTCTTGAACCCAGAATATGTACCAACTGTTCCAAGAGAATCACGGGTTTCTGTAATCTCAGGAAGGCTCAGACCTGCTAATTTTGCATAATTCTCGAGTACAGCTCGAAAATTATTTCTAATTGTGGCTATATCAGTTGTGTTTATAAGCTCGGCTCTTAAATAAGGAGGTTCAAGTCCTTCAGTGTCATACGCGACCGTTTCAAGACCTGCTACAGTGACAACCTTTTTCTTTATGGGATGGGGAAATGTAACTTCGAATTCAGATTGAGGGTGTGTTACAGTTATCGAATTAGATTGACTGTTTATCGCTGACCCAGATGAAGGCAAAAATAGAATTCCAGAAGAAATGCAAAATAATACAACCGAAGCAATTATAAGAAACTTACCCTGTTGATTTTTTCTAACCGCAGCATAAACACCAAACAATAAGACAAGTAGGTTTAGAATATTAGAGCCTATTATTACACCGAGAAAACCAGATATTGAAATACTGTCTGGTTGATTTAAAAACGATTCAATGAAAGGATTTCTATGGCGTGGTTGACGAAGCATTCCTACTAAGGCTAATACTGAAAGAGCAATTAATACCCATCCGATAGGAATCAAGACTTTACCGTGCTTTTTGAATTCCATTTTCTCTCCTTTCATCAAATATGTTATCGGGCGAAAGAAGACACGTTAACAAATAGTCTGCATGTCAGCCAAAGCTACTCCGTATATTCTCTTCATTAACGTATAAAAGCAGTCCTTGTCCTTGTTGATTTCTACATACACGCTTGGGTCAGCCCATAGTATCTCTCGTAGCAGATTAAGGAATCCGTTCTTCCCAGGAACCTGTATAAAAAGTGTATTATTATCAAGTTTCATTAGTTTGTGAGTATTAATATCAGCTTCTTTCTCGCCGGAAACAACCTTACCGTTAGGGTAAAACTTTGTTCCGTCATAGATGAAATATCCATAGTCGCTAAGACAAGTCAAATATTTGCGCATTCTGTGTTCGTAGCTGCGTTCAGCCAGTTCAGCATAGACACAATAAATTTGTTGAGATTTCCATTTAGCAGAAGCTTGTGGCCATTTTGTAATTGAACCATTGTGATTGGCCTTAATAGCTGGTCTATCACCGGTGAGGTTAATCTTGAGATGCGCTTCATAGTCTGTACCAGCAGGTACAAAATTAACCCTTACATTAGCAGATATCCATTGAAACTCTAAGGAGTCGATGTCCTCGAATGAGTAGTATTGCTGTCGATACTGAAAGCCATCTTCAAATACGCATAGCTTTTTCCACTTCTGTAGAGGCTCTCCCTGCATGGTTAGTTCCATAGGTTGCTACTCCTTTCAACTAAACGACAGCATTAAGATTATCCAGATTCGTTCTTCAAGATATTAACTGGTGCGGCATACACCGGTTGGTACGGTTCTTCCTTCTTTGGAACCGCTGCAACCGGTATTTTTTTCTACGGAAAGATGTTGTTATAAGTCGGTATAATCGTTTCAGAATATAAATAAGAGAGATTACACCTATAGCAAGAGCCACGATAACAATGACTATATTCTTAACCCAATAGCGGACAACTCTCCCAAGTATGTAACTGCCAGCTTTTTTCAACCGTTCGGGATGGTCTGGGGTCTTCAAGAACCATTTCAGTGTTTTGATACCAATAGCAAAGTTAAGATTTTGTCCCTCGTCTATAACAGCATAGGTAATTCCTATGACTAAACCGTCCATATTAAGCATAGGCCCTCCGCTGCTACCTTCGGAGATGGGGGCCGTGATTTGAATTCTCTGGAACCCCGCCGAATCTTCTATTGCGCTTATCAATCCATCAGACACAGTTCGCTCATAGCCAAGCGGGTTCCCTATAACGAGAATCCGTTGACCGGCGTCCAAGTCGGTATCGTCGGCCAAGGAAATTATTGGCTCTCCGACACTTTGCACCGAAAGCACTGCCAGGTCCACGTCATCGTCACGTTTGTCAATTGTGACGTCTTCATAGGTCTTGCGTAAAGAACACACCTCAGCAGAATATGCACCTTCTACGACGTGCGCATTAGTCAATATCTTTCCACTGCCAATGAAGAATCCTGAACCAAATGCCAGTTCATCGCCAATATCGTCGTAAACAGAGATAGTTACTACGGCAGGTGATACATATTTGACAATATCTTCCACTGACGGATGCTTTGGAAGTATTCGTGAATCTATTGTGCTGATACATTGGGTCGATGATGGTTCGTTTATTTTTTGGCTCCAGCGGATTCCATTGTATTCAAAATCGACAGAATCAGGATTTATTTTGACGACCTTTACCCGACATATGTTCTGCCCTTTGATCAGGATTACACCATCTATAACAGCCAAAGGAGTGCCGTCAATGTACGTTATGTCGGTAACAATTCCTATATCTACTCCTATCTCCTGTTTCTGACGTTTATCCTCGGTTTTTGTTACCTCTGCTTGCTTCAAGTTATAATCTTCGACGTAATCTTGCGGATCATTATTGCCGTCGGAGGATTCTGATACATCATTTAAGGTGTGCGTTGCATCAAAAATAACGCAGTATGCAA
>JBARQF010000287.1:0-2216 GCA_049643605.1 Dehalococcoidales bacterium | reverse complement strand
ATTGGTTTCGGCGACAAGAACAATCCATTAGCCGGCGGTTCGGGTATGATGTACTTTGATGATATTCGTCTGTATCGACCGGCAGAGACGGCACCGTAAGCCGTGATTTAGTTGGCCTCCATTGCATTTGCCGAAAGAGATCTGCCGAAAGGCATCCTGTGGACTGGCTTCCGTCTTATGCCCTCTGTTTTCTGGCTTCTGTGCTGCGGCGGGGCGCCTTCACCCCGACGAGCTGTCTTCCGTTCTCTACCGGCTGGTCATTAATTGTCAGGGCTGAAACTCCTACATCCAATCATTTTAATTGGACTACCTATCAATAACAGGTAGTGGAATTCGGCACAGAATGATTGATAAGCTGATGCTGTTGTTCCTGCTGCTGGCGCGTAGTCATTTGACTACACGCTTCGCGATGCGCAATACGAGATACGCTTCACGAAATGCGTTTCACGCGGTGGCGTTGGTGTGGCTCACCGAAGTTGGCGCGCCGGGGGGGCCTGGAATGGCTGGGCATTAATTTTCAGGTCTGATACTAATATGTCTATTTGCCTTTTGGCCTCAATGCCTCGATTATCTTCTCATACTCTGGATTGTCTCTGTATCCATCATCATAATACCACAGCCCGGGAATAAGCTTTTTGTCGCCAAGTTTCTCAGCGTGAGGTGGTTTCTTGTAATCTTCTGGATAGGCAGATACTCCGAAATGGTCCAAACCACCCGCCATCTCCAGCATCACCCGCCCATCGTAGTCTATGAAGACATTAATTGGTCCGAGGTCCAGAATTGGTTGAGGGAACTGTGATACCTCTTTACGACGGGAACTACCACTTAACAAATATTTCCCGGGCTTTAGATCCCCTACACTTACTCTCCTTGAAAGCTCTCTACAGGCGCCCAAGAGAGCTTGGTGATCGGTTTTGTATAACAGGCGCACCCGTCTCTTTTGCGAAAATTTGTACAAGACCTGCATGAACTCATGGTCGGAAAGATCCTCCTGCAATAACTCCTGCCATGGCTCCTGCCACGGCTCCTGCCACGGCACAAAATAATAAGCAGATAAAGCAATAGCTAAAACAAGGGCAATTCCAATGAGAAGCATTTTCTTATTCCTCGACATCTTCATATCCTTTCTTAGTTAGGAAGCCATGACTAAAATAGACTTCCTGAACATGGATTAAAAGTGGGATATGACCTAACTCATGAATTAAACATTGTATCATATTCCAACAGACCGCAAATGACAAACTCAGAATTTTTGTTGGGTCTTGCTCCATATCTTCACTAGAGTCTTACGTCTGAACTAATCTCACCAGTCATCCCTATCACCATATTCTTTATAGCCTTTCTCAAACCAAAACAGCGTGTCCTTAAGTTCATCTTCCGTGTATCTCTTAAGATTAATGGCCCTCTTCCAACGAAAAACCCACTCTTTCCCCTCTTCATACGTCATTCTCATGTGAGCCATGGCATGCCCCTCAAGTATGTAGTTGATGTCACTATTATCATATATCTCATTAGTTCCATCATAAAGCCATTTGTCCACACTAGTGTAATGGAACCAAGTATCGCAGTGGGCATATAGATTCCCAAGGTTCGTACTATTCTTTTCACTCATCCACTTATTCACTTTCTGGACAGAAGGTTCTATTATATTATTGAGAGTATGCTCGTCAAGTAGACCAACACCATTAAGTTTAAAAATCTCAGTACCACCCAGCTTTCCTGCCCCAATCGTAATCGACTTTTTTTCACCCGGCTCAAAATCACCAACTATGATGGAAAAGTCCATGGCATCGCCTAAGAAACCGTACCAGCCGAGAACGTTGTAAATCTCCTCTAGGCTATGAACTTCAAAAGTGTAGTATGTGAAGTCTTCGCAGGGGTCGCTGGGATCGCGTCTAAGCCCTAAGGGGTCCGCATAAGACAGCGGATTATTTCCACAATACGCGTACCAGTTCATGCCAGCACCATACCCGACGGGGTCGGTCTGCATAAATCGGCCGATGTGTGGATTGTAATATCTGGCCCGGTAGTAGTAAAGACCTGTTTCGATATCGAATCTCCGGCCGGTGAACATGTAGGGATTAGTATGGTTGGGGTCTGAGGCGGCCACCTGGCCATAGGCGCTGTACTCGTAGCTCTGGCAGCTATCGCCGTTAGAATTACTCAAGGCCACCACGGAACCCAGGCCATCGAAGTGATAGTAGTAGGCCTTGTTA
>JBARQF010000286.1:0-4664 GCA_049643605.1 Dehalococcoidales bacterium | reverse complement strand
AGGCAGTAACCCCGGATCTGGCCTTGTCGAGTGTTTCAAGTCGTTGTAATCGATCAAGCGCCTTTCCCATCGTATCGTCTACCCGATCGAGCCGACCGCCCAGGCGAGCCATGCCTTCCTGCTGGCTGACCATCTTTTCATCAAGGCGAACCAGTTGTTCCAGGCTCTGGCGAATACCATTGATGTCCTGTCGAATCGTGGATAGCTCGTTCTGCATGCTAGAATCCATTAGTTATCCTGGGTCGACTTAATGATGTTACAGAGCATTTTCCGGCGCGCTGTTTGCAAGCGATCACGCTGCACCAGAATCGTATACGCCTCCCGGTCCGCATCATAAAGCGCCAGATCCTGCTCCGTCGTGGTTTGTGGCAGTACCAGGGGTGGTGGGCATTCAAGGCGCGCGGGATTGGATGTCCCGACAGTAGCGCAACCATTAAGAAAAATGCCCAGGCTTAATATCAGAGTCGTCTTCTTCACGAATTTTATCTTCCTTTTGCAGACCATCAATCATCGCCTTGTGAGACTTCGCCTCGACAGCTCTGGCAGCTTGCTCGTCACCCAGTTCATCCTGGGCCCGGAGCTTGCTTTCACGCTGCCAGAGCGCTGTCAGGACAGCTATCGCAAGCGCCCCGGCCGCCGCAATGGCAAGTTTGATCTTGAGCCACACGTCATTTGTCCGTGATGGCGGTATCGGTAACACTGCGCAGAATGTGGTTCGATGCCGTGACGCCAGCCAGAATCCAAGGGAAGGTGTCAGGTGATATCGAGCCGCCCAGGCCAGGGAGCACCAGTAGCGCAGCACTGGTGACCATTCCCACCCCGTTCAGCCAGTGGGTTTTTGATTTCGGATTAAAGATTCGTTTTGAATTCATCATCGCTCATCCCAACGGGCCGCTGGCCCTGTTCGTGTATCGTGATGGGTGCGGCCAACGTAGCGGCCGATCCCGTACCTGCCAATATATCTGCTCTCAAGGTAGTCCGCGATGTCATCATCAGGAATTTTCGCTCGGGGGCGTGGTGGTTCATAGACGTATTCCATCCAAAAATCAGTGGCCCAACCCCTTAAATGTTCTGATGGTTTGCCTCCAGGCTTGTAAGGGACGCCCTTGTCGGCGGCAATCTTGATCTTGAGGTTCCGGTCATAAGCGGGGCACCGGTTGCCTGAATTGATGTGAACGGCGACCCGGACACAATCGGAATCCAGCGCCTCGTAATGGCTGGCGCAGTCTTCCAGGTTTTCGATCAGTTTGTAATCAACCGCCTCCATGCCGCAGCCGCACTTGCATGCGAACTCGCTTCGACTGAAATGTGGACTCAGATCACCCATTTGCTATCACCATAAAAAATGCCCGGAATGACCGGGCATAAGAGGACTATCGGCACTTCAAACCAAAGACTCTCGGAGAGATCTATGGATATTACAAATTTATCGCGTTTTGACGGTCAGCGCAAGCGCTTAGTGACCAGATCCATGACTTCCCGCTCCCATGCGACCGGCGTCTCATATATAACGGTATATGTGTCTCTATAGTGGCGCTGCCAGCTGGAAACAGAAATATTGAGGAAGGCGGCGCGAATAAGATTAGTGACCCGGGTTTCTGAATCACCCCACTCCAGTATGGCCAGCTCACATAGCTTCTCTACCGCCCCGACCTTCCCGGCCTCGCGCCATGCCAGGATCTTCTGGTTTTGCATGACCTCTATGAACAGGCCAGCAAACAATTCATGCCGGTATTCCTTGCGGCCACCATAAACATAAAACAGGAACGCTACCTTCTCGCGCCCCACCCCGTGCATTGCCTGGATAACATCCTGCCACTTTTCACGGTCGTCCGGCACCAGGCCCCAGTCTTGATGCCAGGGGCCCAGCGCGCTAATAAGTTCCTGCGCGTTTCTCATGCGGCCCGGGAGAGCTTTTTAAGGTCGATCAGCCTATTGATGCTGCGCTGGATCTCACTCGGGGTTAGTGGTCGGCTTCCGTAATATGCAAAATAAAACTGCCCGGACTGTAGTTGTTTTGCTGTTAGCGGACCATCCCACCGGGGGAACCGGAGCCCCTCATACTCATAATAGTGGGGCGCGATTTTTTTCGCCTCATTTTTACTCCAATGGTACATTCGGGTTTTTCCTCAAATGGTTAACTAATTCTACCGCTTCCTCTGTGGTTGTTACAACCACCGGTTTGCGGCCCTTCCATCGATCAAATTCATCCTTCTCTGCAGGGGTAAGCTCGAGCGCCTGCTTCTTCCCACGCAGTGCCAGTGGATTCTTGAATTCAACTCGCTGATCGATTCCGCTGACGCCAAGCAATCCATCAAGCGCGCCTGCCACATTGGACAGCTCGAGCCATGTCCCCCCCATAGCCTCGAAAACTCCAACAAGCTCATCGTGGTTCCCATCAACTGTCGTCCATTTCCGCGTGTATCTCTGTCTCGGCATTGATATAACTCATAGGTAGGTACTGGGTTAGTTCGTGTTGTTTGGCCCAGTCCACCAGTCGGTGCGGAGCCATATCGGTATAGCTGTCGTAACCCATCTTCGCTTTCATCGTCTCATAAGCCCACTGCGAAACGTAATGAATCCGCATCTTGTCCCACCATAATTCATCACCCACCACGCTGTCTCCCATTTGGTGCGCCTTCTGGTGCCAGATATTGGTTAATGGGATCGCGGAGTATTCAGGCTTGATCGCGGTGCCAGACCCATGCTCGACGCGCCTGACGTGGGCGGGGATGTTGTAGGCCTCACCATCGTCATGGTACTCAGAGAAATCACCGGACTTGGCGCACTTCTGGTGTTTCACCCATTCCAGGTACTCCTCGTCGGTGCCGATCCCCGCCCACACGGCAGGTGAGCGGAAGAAACCAGACTGAACTAGTTTTTTCGCATACTCGCCATAGGGGCCCTTTACAGGTTTGCCGGTTTTAGGCCTGCCCTCCTCAAGAGCCGCAGAATTACTGATCCGTGCAAGTGCGACCGGCGACCCGGGCGCACCAAAGGCTGTGAACGCTCCAATCGCGTCGAGTGGCGCAAGGTCGACCGTGATCCGTAGCGTACCGTCTGCCATCGTGCGGCACCCCGACGAAGACCCAAGAAAAGCTGCCGCTTCTGCTTCGTTATAATTATCTTCATTTTCCTCTCTCATACATTTCCTCTCTCGGTGGTAATTCCCAGCCGCACTCTCTGATTTTGCCAATTGCCTCGTAGACACCCTGGGGCCGGATTCCAAGTCTTACTGTAATGCTTTTTGGTTTCCACCCGGCCCACAAGAGATTGAATATCTTCATCTGCGCCTCGGTGAGCGGTTTTCGCCCCAGGGTTTCGTGGTTGGCTTGAGCCGTGAAACAAAAGCGGGTGTGTGCACGGTTTTGCGTTACCTGATCGGTGGTGCTCATTCCGCGGCCCTCACCTCAATTCCTTTGTATCTTGGTTTGAAGCCATCCTTCTCCCCTGCGGCGCTTCGTAGTGTCTTGAGCTGTGATTTTGTCACGTATATTGCGCTTGGCTCCTTCCCCTGTCTGCGCATAAACTGCAGATACGCCTCCATTGAGGAGATCACCCTGTCTCTTTCTGTGCTCATACCACCATCCCCGCTAGTGCGCGTCTCATTTTAATAAATCCCTCGTCGATATATTTTTCCCTGTCCGGGTGTGCTTTCATTCTGTTGAATTCCTCGACATAGCTTAGGTAGCGCTTGATTGGATCGCCGCGGTAGATAACGCCCTTCTCGATATTCTCGATTACGTGGACCTGGAACGGGCCTTTGAGCTGCATAAATCGCCAGAGCGTATAGACCAGTCGATCATGGTAGGGTGTTGCCCAGCTGCCGCCCTTGGTCACTGGTGGTGTCGCGGCCTCGGTAAAGTCGTTCGCTGGCTCCTGGTGCGCCATCCAGTACCGCGCGGCCTGGAATGGGTCGGACGGGAACATTCCCGGTTTTCGTAGCTTGGTGTTTTTCAGAAAATGCTCGATAGACTGCTCCGGTGTCGGGCAGGTATTGTTGTCGAAGGGCTGGTCATCACTTTTTGGTTTGTATGTCATTTATTTTCTCTCATTGTAAGTGCCTTCCTGCATTTTGATCACAGCGTCCTCGCGGAGAAGAAAGTCAATAGTAGCAACCCAGCCCCGGTCATTTCTACCAAATAAAAATGGTTTTCGGGATGCGTCTTTGAAGTATTCGGCCCAGTCGGCCAGGGTAGGGAGGTCGTCTTTCCATCGAGCGCGCATAGCGGTTTTTCTCTTAGCGCCCAACTTCCGCACAACAGGAAGGTTCGATAGAATTTTGTGGTACAGCGCCAGAATATCGTTGTAGGGACAGCAGTCCGGTGTCATGTCTTTCGGCACATAAAACTGTTTGGTCGCTGTATGTATTCTTCGCAGCAGGTCCCGTAGTTGCCGGTTTTCGGCTTTTAATGCTTCAAGTTCAGTCATAGTCCTCACCATCATTTATTTAAATTCGTTTTCTTTCCTCTCGAACAATCTTCATTTCTGGGCTGTCTAACCACCCACCGATTGGTTTCTTTGCCCGGTTCTTTTTTTTTCGCTGTAGTGCTTTGATTTTTTTGCCTGAAAGGCACTGGCTTTCCCTGCTATTGAATGCCCAATCTCTCTGGCTTACGAAAACATCATTTTTGATATGCTTGTTTTTACCCATAGCTATCACC
>JBARQF010000285.1:0-2024 GCA_049643605.1 Dehalococcoidales bacterium | reverse complement strand
GCTGAGCTTGTTGATTTCCTGGATAAAGATGCTACTCTTATTCTGGACTCTTTTTGCATGGCCGGATTCGCCACCGACAAGATAAAGGCTTCCTTTGCCGGACAGATACTGGATGGCGCCACCTGGAGCGGTGTTGGCCACGGTGTAGGCATCGCCATGGGCGCTCAATTAGCCAGGCCAGGCAAGCAGGTCGTCGACCTTCTGGGTGATGGCGGGTTAGGTATTGCCGGCTGGGATATTGAAACCGCAGCCCGCTACAACATCCCGGCATGTTTTTTCCTTTTCAACAACAGCAGCTGGATGGGAGCCGAAGCACAAAAGGGGATTCTGCCAGAGGACGTGAAGAATTGTGACTGGGGGATACTGCCTGATATAAGGTATGACAAAATATTTGCCGAGATGGGGTGCCACGGTGAACTAGTTACCGAGCCGCAGCAGCTCAAACCGGCGCTGGAGAGAGCTTTTAATTCAGGGAAGACTTCCGTGATTAACGTCATTCCTGATCTTACTGTGGTGGCACCTCAGCTGCAAGGCAGAATGGATTACTACAGGAAGCTTTTTGCTGGAGAATAAATGCTGAATTACGTGTCTCCTATGAAACATGTGACATTTGTTTGCCTAAGGATAAAGAAACTATAGATGGAGGTAATAGCAATATGGCTCGTCCACTTGAAGGAGTAAAGTGTATATGTGTTATCATGTTTCAGCAGACACCGGTTGCGTTTAGCATGATGGCCGACCTGGGAGCCGAGGTAATTAAGATAGAACCCCCGGAAGGCGAACTGGGTAGACAGCTTGGAGTGACACCCAACTTCCCGCTCAGCCCCTACTTTGAGACGAACAACCGCGGTTTCAAATGTATAACACTGGACCTTAAGACAGAGAAGGCCAAAGAGATACTCTATAAGCTGGTGAAGGATGCCGATGTCTTCGCCCAGAACTTCCGCCCCGGCGTTGCCGAGCGTCTCGGCTGTGGCTATGAGGATTTGGTTAAGATAAACCCGGGCATAGTTTATCTCAGCTCCTCAGCTTACGGCCCGGATGGGCCAAATGCCAAGCTGCCGGGAACGGACGGCGTAGCCCAGGCAATGGGCGGCATTTGCTTTAGTTATGGCGAGGAAGGTACGCGCGTGACGACAGGTCAGATCGCTGTAGGGGACGAAACCGCCGCCTTTCATAACTTTCAGGCGGTGATGGTCGCTCTGTACCACAAGCTGAAGACCGGTGAGGGCCAGTTGATTGAGACTTCATTGCTTGGTAGCCAGATTCGCCTGATGGGCTTTTCTATGTCACGAGTTCTCATGACTGGCGACCAGATGCCACGCAGTCGGATGCGTTTCTTCACCGGCCAGGCACCTAACCTGACGGCAACCTTCGCTGACAAGAATGGCAAGCCTTTTATAATTCAGGTGGTTGGTGAAGAACGCTGGCGGAAAGGTCTGGAAAATGCCGGTCTTGCCGAGGAGCTGGACAAAGTCGGTTGTGCCAGGTTAGGAGAAATCGCAGCTTCCCAGGAGAAGAGGAAGACCTTCGTAGATACTCTGGATAGACTGTTTGCTACCAATACCCGGGAGCACTGGCTGAAGTTACTTCGTGAAGCCGATGTAATAAGCGCTCCCATCAACGATGTGGGTGAAGCCGCCGTCGATCCGGATGTCATCGCCAATCAATATATAATTGAGGTTGACCACCCCAGGGTGGGTAAGATAAAAGAGGTCGGGTTCCCCTGGAAATTCCATAAGACCCCGGCCAAAGCCGGAATCGCACCCGAACTGGGTGAACACAACCGTGAGGTGCTAATGGGGGCAGGCTATTCTGATGCCGATATAAAACAGCTCAAAGAAGAGGGGGTAATTTAAAACCTCGAGGCTCGTGAAAAAGGTTCCCTGATTAATAATTAAAATAACTGGCGTCCCTCTTTCGTGCAGTAAATAACGCTCTTGGTAATTGTTGATCCTAGACACGCGTGCCGTTTACTTTTAATCAGGGTGTCCAGGGTTCGAGACCCTGACGGCCTACCACTC
>JBARQF010000284.1:0-4972 GCA_049643605.1 Dehalococcoidales bacterium | reverse complement strand
GAACGCGATGCGCTCTGGAAAGGCCGCCGCGGGGCCTTCGGGTCGGTGGCCAGAATCTGTCCCCCCTACATAGTATGCGACGGTACTGTTCCCCGGAACAAGCTGCCAGAAGCCCTTCGCAAAGTAGGCGAGATTGCTGAGAAAAATAAAGTGCTTATCGTAAACGTGGCCCATGCCGGTGACGGTAACCTTCACCCTCTGATTCTGTTTGACGTTAATAACCCTGAGGAACGCAAAGCCGCAAAAATAGCCAGCGAAAATGTCCTTGATGCCTGTATCGCCATGGGCGGCACCATATCCGGTGAGCACGGCATCGGGCTGGAAAAAATGGACGCCATGCGTTCCATGTTTGACCCGCCGGATATCGCTGCCATGCGCAAAGTGAAACACGTTTTTGACCCTGATGACGTTTTTAACCCGGGAAAGATGTTCCCACCGGAGACAGAAACACCACAGCCGGTAAAGGGAGGGGCAGCACATTAATGAATAAAGACTCTCCACAGGCCGGGCAAGATTTCCATCAAAAACTTGGCGAGATAGTCGGCGCCAAGAACGTACTGACGGACGAAAAGGCAACCGCGCCCTACACGGTTGACGGACTCACGCCCCAGGCCGTTACCTACCCAGCTACAACCGAGCAGGTAGCCAGTATCGTCAGAGCCGCTAACGAATCCCGGACAACACTCATCCCATGGGGAGGTGGCTCCAGGCAGGAGAGCGGGCCATGCCTTAATTCGGCCGACACCGTGCTCTGTCTGAAAAATATGAACCAGGTTGTCGAGCTTGATGCCGGCAATTTCACCGTACAGGTACAGGCGGGCATCATCAACGCTGAGCTGCAGAAACAGCTGGCAAAAGAGCGCTTCTTCCTCCCTCTGGACCCGTTCTATACGGAGCGTTCGACCATCGGTGGCGAAATCGCCGTCAACGCCAACGGGCCGCGAAGGACCATGTACGGGTTGATTCGCGACCTCGTGCTCGGGGTTACGGCTGTCACCCCCACCGGCGACATCGTCCATACCGGCGGGAAGACAATGAAAAACGTGGCCGGCTTAGACCTGTGCCGGATGTACATCGGCTCGTGGGGCACCCTGGGCGTCATCACCGAGGCCGTGCTGAGGCTCTTCCCCCTCCCTGAAACGAGCACAGGTCTCTATATAACCTTCCCCGACCCGGAAGAGGCCTTTCGGATGGTCGGCCAGCTCCTGAACTCGCCGTTGACACCCAGCGCCATCGAGCTTGCTGACTCGGTAGCCGGGCAAAACGTAGCGAAGGCCACCGGCTCAGAACTCAACGACGGCGAGGTGCTTTTAATTGTCAACGCCGAGGGAACAAAGGATGATGTGGAGCGGCACCGTAAAGATATCGTTTCACTCGCCGAGGCCAACAGGGCGAAAAATATCATAACGCTGGAAGGCGAAGAAGCCTCCCGCGCCTGGAAGGTGTACCGCGATGTCCACGAGGCAATGCCTGATAACAACTCATCAACTCTTCAGGGCAAGGCTTCGGTGCCCATCAGCAAACTGGGAGATATGTATAAAGAAGTGAAGAAAATCAGCGCCAGCCATGGCGTGAAAACCGGCGTGACGGCCCAATGCGGCAGCGGAATACTGTACACCTACCTGACCGATACCCCCGAGAAACTGGTAAACATCACCGGTGTACTGAAAAAGGCAGCAGTCGACCGGAGCGGGTTCTTTCTCGTCGAATCGGCGCCGCTTTCGTTCCGAAAAGAGGTGACCATCCTGCCGCCACGCAATGACTACCGATTAATGAGGCGACTGAAGACCGAGTTCGACCCGAAAAACATCCTGAACCCGGGTCGATTGGTAGGAGGTCTACGCTGACTATGCCAACGGTGGCTGAGGAATTAGCGGAAACATTACAGTTGTGTAACAAATGCGGGCTCTGCCTGGCGGGCTGCCCTATCTATAAAATTACCGGCATAGAATGGACCAGCGCCAGAGGGCGCGTCGCACTGCTCCGCAGTGCCTTCCTTGATGAGAGATTGGACCTCTCTGACCTGAATGACCCGATATTTAACTGTCTGACCTGCAACGGTTGCATAGAGCATTGCCCGCCCGGAGTGCCAACGGGAGACATTATCTTCCGGGCCAGGCAGGAGCTGCTCAGGAAAAAAGGAGGCTCCTGGACACAGCGTCTGCTGTTCCAGAAATTACTGCCCAACCCGGAAATGATTTATAAAGCCTCCAGGCTTCTCAGGCTGGCTGATGTCACCGGCCTTCGTACTCTGGCTCGAAAGACCGGCCTGACCAGACTGGTTGGTGATGCCGGGAAGGCAGAAGCCATGGTACCCAGAGTGCCTTCCAGCGAAGGCCCGAAAGCCATAAAGCGCATGGTGAAAAAGCTTGACAAGCCCAAGTACCACGCGGCCTATTTTGTCGGTTGCTACGCACCCAATTTCGCGCCGGAAAGGGCGGCAGCCACCATTCGCGTGCTCAATAAGAATCAGGTGGAAGTCACCGTGCCCGACTTTGTCTGCTGCGGCCTGCCCGCCGCCGGCTATGGCGGAATGGAGTCGGCACGGGACCTGGCCAGAAAAAACATTGAACTGGCCGGCAAGCTCAAAATGGACGCGGTCGTTACCCCCTGTGCCAGCTGCAGCTCATTTCTGAAAGACTATGCCAAGCTGCTGGCTGACGACCCCGAATGGGCCGAGAAGGCAAAGGAGTTTGCCGGTAAAGTCAGGGACATCAGCGAGTTTCTGGTTGACATCGGCCTGAACACCGAAATGGGCGAGCTTCAGAAGAAAGTCACCTTCCATGACCCCTGCCACCTTGCCCACTATCAAAAAATAAAGGACCAGCCACGCACCATATTAAAGAGCATCCCGGGCGTTGAGTTTGTTGAGATGGGTGAAGCTGACATGTGCTGCGGCGCTGCGGGCAGCTACGCCTTCAAGAACTACGATTTATCCCAGAAGGTGCTGGAACGAAAGATGGATAACGTTGCCAAGACCGGCGCCGATACCCTGGTATCGAGCTGTCCCGCCTGTATCATGCAGCTTTCCTGCGGCGTGGGTCAGCAGAAGCTGCCGGTATCCGTCCTCGAAATCGTGGAACTGCTTGATGAAGCGTACCGGAATGCCAAAGGCAACGGGTAAACGCAATCGGCATTTTTCTGACGGAGTAACGCCATGAAGATAGTCATTGCCCCACAAGGATTCAAAGGAAACCTCACCGCCCTGGAAGTAGCGCGGGCCATCGAGGAAGGGGTAAAACGCATCGTGCCCGACGCTGAAACGATACTCAAGCCAATGGCCGATGGCGGCGAGGGCACAGTGCAGGCACTGGTCGATGCCACCGGCGGCGAATTGATAACCACAGAGGTTACCGGCCCACTGGAAGAACGGGTGAATGCCCACTGGGGCATTCTGAGCGACAGGACCACCGCCGTGATTGAGATGGCTTCCGCTTCCGGTCTGCCGCTCGTGCCTCCGGAGAAACGCAATCCGTTTATTACCACCACCTGCGGTACCGGCGAGCTGATTCGCACCGCCCTCGACCGCGGGTGCCGGAAGCTGATTATCGGCGTCGGGGGCAGCGCCACCAATGACGGTGGTGCCGGCATGGCACAGGCGCTCGGCACCAGATTTCTCGATGCTGATAACAAAGAGCTTTCCTCTGGCGGTGCGGCGCTGGCCAGGCTGGAACGAATTGACATCTCCGGCATGGACCCGCGGCTGGCCGACTTTGAAGTAACGCTCGCTTCCGATGTCAACAACCCGCTGTGCGGGCCTCGAGGCGCTTCCGCCATCTACGGGCCACAGAAAGGCGCCACTCCCGAAATGGTGAAGCAGCTGGATGCCGCGCTCTCGCATTACGCCGACGTGATTAAAAGAGACCTTGATATCGACCTCAGAGATGTGCCCGGGGCCGGGGCAGCCGGCGGGCTGGGGCTGGGGCTGATGGTCTTTTTAAAAGCCAAAGCAGTGCCCGGAATCGACGTCGTCATCAGGGCAACCAATCTGGCTGCCGACTTAAAAGGCGCTGAAATCGTCTTTACCGCCGAAGGCCGTATTGACTGCCAGTCGGCGATGGGTAAAGTGCCCACCGGCGTGGCTATGGCCGCCAAGGAATTCGGCGCGACGGTTATCGCGCTGGCGGGCGAGGTGGCTGATGACTGCCGGGTGGTCTTTGACCAGGGAATTGATGCCGTGCTCAGCATCGCTCCGGGACCGATAACGCTTGACCAGTCCATGGCCGAGGCGGAGAAGCTGCTGGCCAACGCCGCCGAATGTGCCATGCGCTTCATCGCCAGCCAGGCCAAACAATAGATTGGCGCGAAGAAATAAAAAGACATCGGGGGAGGGCAATACCATCCTCTGATTTTCAAGAATTTGTTTGTGAAGAGTTACTGGTTTGCTTCTGCCAGGATATTTTGTGTAGAATAAGGTAACTTTAGAGAGAAAGAAGTTCAGGGGATGTTAAATATTCCTGTTCTGGTGCTGAACCAGAGCTACGAACCGCTCACCATATGCCGGGCCAAGCGTGCCGTCGTCCTGGTTTACCAGGGCAAGGCGGAGATGCTGGAGAACGGTCTTGGCTTTATCCATACCGTCAGCGATAGCTTTGAGCTTCCTTCGGTGATACGCCTCGCCTACATGGTGAGACGCCCCTACCGGCAGAAAAAACTGACCCGCTATGAGATATTCAACCGTGACAAATATACCTGCCAGTACTGCGGCAAGGAAATCAAGAACCTGACCCTGGACCATGTCATTCCACGCTACCGGGGCGGACAGCACACCTGGGAAAACGTGGTCAGCGCCTGCGTACCCTGCAATCGCCGCAAGGCAGGAAGAACCCCGAAGGAAGCCAGCATGAAGTTCATCCACAAACCGGCTTACCCCAGCGATAACCTCCTCTTCAGCGTCCCCTACCGCTACCGCCAGTCCAGACACGAATGGCAGAAATACCTGCCGCAGTAAAGACGCCGGTTAGTATGAGAC
>JBARQF010000283.1:0-9337 GCA_049643605.1 Dehalococcoidales bacterium | reverse complement strand
TTTTCAATGCTGGTTTATCGGGGTACAGCTCGGGGTTGCGGGTACGGTAGGTGCCGCAGTGCGACCAGTAAACCCGTATCTTATCGTGAATCGGGCCACCGAATAGCTCATAGAGCGGGACATTAAGCGCCTTGGCCTTGATGTCCCAGAGAGCGATTTCAATTCCGGCGATGGCTTTCTGGGCGATGCCTCCGGGATTATGCTGGAGGCG
Source organism: Dehalococcoidales bacterium (assembly GCA_049643605.1). Lineage (GTDB taxonomy): Bacteria > Chloroflexota > Dehalococcoidia > Dehalococcoidales > RBG-16-60-22 > E44-bin89. The sequence goes on along the minus strand of JBARQF010000283.1, from coordinate 9,126 downwards.
GTGGCCCATCTCGCGGTAGAGCTTCTCCACGGCCCGCGGGTCCTTGCCGATGAGGCGCGGCTCCAGGTCCCTGACGCAGCCGCCGACGCCAAAGGCGGAGCTGTTGTCCGTGCATTCACCGTAGCCAACCAGTCCTTCGTCAGTTTCCACCTTGACGAAGGTAAAAGCCCGCCATCCCCCGTCACAGAAAATGGGAGTTACTTTGGTAATCTTCATTCTTTAATCCTCCAAGACAGCCGATATTATACGCTTGCGTTTACCTGAATTGTCGGCACTTCTCTTCCAGAGCCGCGATTAGCTGGTCAAAAGAATCCTGGAACGCCTTCACGCCATCCACCTGCAATTGCTCGGTAACGGCATCCAGGTCAATGCCGACTTTTCTCAGGCCACTCAAAATCTGCTCCGCTTCCGCCACGCCTTCATTCAGCGCGTCTTTGACCTTGCCGTGGTCGAGGAAATGCTCCATAGTGTCCGTGGGCAGGGTATTCACCGTATCCGGGCCCATCAGTTCTTCGACGTATTTTAAATCGGAGTATTCTGGGTTCTTGGTGCTGGTGCTTCCCCAGAGTACTCGTTGCATGCGGGCGCCGCGCTTTTTCTGTTGCCTAAACTCTTCGCCAGAGAAGACCTCCTTGAAACGGTGATAGACAAGTTTGGAGTTGGCCACCGCGGCTTTGCCCCGCAGTGCCAGTGCTTCTTCGGTGCCTGTCTTCTCCAGCTCTTTGTCCACGTACGTGTCCACGCGGCTGACAAAGAAGGAAGCTACCGATGTTATCTGTCGCGGATTGGAGAAGCGGGCGATTCCCTGAAGATATGCTTGAGAAACCGCTTCATAATGTGCCATGGAGAACATAAGGGTGATATTGATATTGATACCTTCGGCAAGAAGCTGTGCAATGGCTGGTATGCCGGGCGGGGTGGCGGGCACTTTCATCAGCAGATTGGGCCGGCCCACCAGTCGCCAGAGCCGGCGCACCTCGTTGACCGTCCCTTCCGTGTCATAGGCCAGTGCGGGTGTTGGTTCCAGGCTGACCATTCCGTCCATACCATCGCTGGCATCATAAACGGGGCGAAACACGTCGGCGGCCATCTGGATATCCTCCACGGTAAGGCGGTCATAGATATCCATGACGCTGGCGTCAGGCCTGGATTTCAGAATAGACTTTATCGCTTCATCGTAGTCCTGCCCCTGCGTGATAGCTTTGTGGAAAATAGAGGGATTGCTGGTCAGGCCGCTCACTCCGCTATCAACCAGTTGCTTGAGCTGGCCGCTGGTAATCAGCCCCCGCTGAATGTAATCGAGCCATAAAGACTGGCCCAGCTTCCGGACTTCTTTTAAATTTTCCATTGGCTGCCTCCTTGAGCAGAACGCTGTCGCCGAAATCAGAACCTGATGTGCTAAATTACTCTCTTTATTATGCCGTATTTCAGGAAAATGAGGAAAACGAACAGGTAGCAGATGGCGCCGAGCAGCAATGCCTGGGCGAAACCAAGGCTGATGGCGATGACAATAGTTAATGCTGAGCCCAGTACTGACCCCACGCCGTTCAACCCCCACATCCAGGGGATATATCTATCCATCTCCGTTTCTTTCAGAGCCCTGATGCCAAGCGGGAACGGGAAGCCCATCAAGAATCCCAGGGGTAGCAGCATGAGCAGCATGACCAGCAAACGCAGTGCCAGATTGAGCCCCAGCAGCTGGTTGAAAATAAGGGGAATGAGAAAGATGTAGACGATTGATAATATGGCAACGCAGATAGCCGCCGTCGTTATCCCTTTGAACATATCATTGCGGGTCAGGCGGCCGCTATACAGGCTGCCCAGGCCGGCGCCGGTCAGCAGCGAGAACAGGAGGACGGCCATTGACAGCACCGGCTGGCCGAGGTAGAGGATAAACCTCTGGATTAAGGAGATTTCAATGAGCATGAAACCGATGCCGATAAGCACAAAAAGGAACACGGATTGAAGCAGTTTATCTTTTGTGCCCTGGCGTCCCTTAGGCTTGCCGCGAACGCGGGGAGAGCGCAGCTGCCAGTACATCGGTGGCGCAGCAAGCACGAGTAGCAGCAGGCAGAATGAAAGCCAGAAAACCAGGGACACCGGTTGCGGCAGACCCACGTCAATCTTGTAGAAGAACGGGCTGTTATCGGTAGCGGTGGTGAAATCCAGGCCCATCCCCCGGGCCATTTGCTTGATTTCGTTAAAGCTCAGCTCACCACTGGCGAGGTCTTTGAGTGTCGGGTTAACCGTTCCCTCAGCATCGAGGTGCGGGAAGTAAGACAGGGTTGGTTCATAACCCAGCTGGACCATTTTATCGTGTCTGGCGAGCGCCTCTTCGGGTGTGAAAGGCGTCTTTTTCAGGACAAAGAACGGGTAAACGTATTCCCCAGAACTCAGACCGAGCATGTAAATCTGCTTGAGTGCGTCGGTGTTGCTGAGGCCTCTCTGTTCAAGTGACACCAGTGATATGGAAAGCAGCCGCCAGGCGGTGAAATCATCGTGGGTCACTACCATGAGTCGCCCTTCATCGGTCAGGTGGTCCAGGTAATCATGGATGGACTCCGTGGTGAACAGGAAATTTTCCGTCAGGGAGTAGCCTTCAAGACTGCGGCTGGTCTGGGTAACCGGCAGGCTGAGCATAATAATGTCGTACTTATCCGACTGTCGTTTGAGGAAATTCCGGCCTTCGTCAACGATGACCTCAACCCCGGGAAAATCGGTAAAGATGCCGCCGTTGTACCCGCCGTATTCCCGTACCATATCCACGATGTCCCGGTTCACCTCAACGGCGGTAACTTTGCCAACACCGCCCATCAATGTCAGCAGCACATCTCTGCCGCCACCGGGGCCGATGATGAGGGCGTTGTCCTTTTCTTCTTCGGCGAGAAAGTAAAAAGGGAAATAACCGGAAAACATGGTCTTTAAGTCTTGAACGGCGGTGTCCGGGTTTTCCAGGTTGCCGTTGAACTGGTACATCGGCGCCGTGGCAGTGCCGTCGAGGTAAATCTCCATCTGCGCCGGATACTCGGTGTACTCTACCAGGTCAGTCCGCCCGAAGGCGCTCCACCTGGTTTCTATTATCTGCGCCGGGGAGGATTTTTCATACAGGGCGCGATGAATATCCTTGTTGGGATTTTTCGCAATAATCGGGATATCGCTCAGATAGGCGCCGAAAAAGTTGGTGATTAAAAGGATGCCGGCGATGATGAAACTGGCCGCCGGCAGCGCTGTCCGCCAGGAGATTCTTTTCAGCAGTTTGCTGGCGAAGAGGAGCGCGGCCACCGCCGCGGCGACGCCGAGGAAAAAGCTGGTGTTGACGGCGCCGAAAGCGTCGAGGAATAAAATGATGCCCAGCGAGCCGAGTGCCGCGCCAACCAGGTCGGCACCGTAAACCCGGGCACTTATCTCGGGGAAGGTGCGGAATACCTCGGCCAGAAGAATGCCGGTGAAGAAGAATGGAAAGAACAGCAGGACGCAATAAAACAGGATACTGTTCAGTGCGCTATCCAGGTAGCCAATCTGGACCATCAGTATTACTGAAAGAGGTATTGCCAGTGAGATGAAGCTGGCTAACAGCGCCAGCGTGCCGAACCTTTTCTCCGGCTCAGGAATCCGCGGCCTGAATAAATAAACGAATATGCCGCCGAGCCCCAGCCCCAGCAAAGCCAGGGAAACGATGGCAAATACGTAGTGGTAGAGAATGAGTACGGAGAGCAATCTGGAAAGGGTAATCTCGAAAGCCAGCATGCTGAACGAGATGAGGAAAACCCCGATTAACAAAATCCACCGTGTTCCTCCGGGCAGGCCTTCGCCCGAAGGAGTGGTGGTGGTGGCTGATGCCATATTAGTGCGGCTTTTCATGTCTTCTAGCTTAAAAAGATTATAGCACACTGTTCATTTTAATAGCGGCGGTTCCTATCAATCTCCGGGTTGAAAGCACATTGAGAAAAAAGCTGACACGACGGTGGTTATACTTTATAATGGGCATTAACCTGCAATTTGAACCGGAGAATATGAAGGAGGAAACAATGTCGGAAGCGCGATTTAAAGTGATGATGGCGGAAAGCAGCTCCTGGGTTCCGGCGTCACTGAAAAACCTGGACGTGGAAACCGAGGAGCTTGCCAGGGTCGGTGCCGAGGTGGTGACTGCGGATTGCAGTACGGAAGACGAGGTAATTGAGGCGGCAAAAGACGCAGATGCCTTGCTGGTGATTTTCGCACCGATTACCCGCAAAGTTCTGTCGTCCCTGCCGAAGCTGAAGGTGGTCGTCCGCTATGGTGTTGGCTACGATACGATTGATGTAGATGCTGCCGCCGATAACGGTGTACTGGCGGTCAACATACCTGATTTCTGCCTTGAGGAAGTAGCTGACCACGCCCTGGCCTTGCTGCTGGCCTGTGCCCGGCGTCTGGTCTGGTCAACGGAAGGGCTAAAACAGGGGCGCTGGGGTGAAGTCCAGATGGGTACCCTGAAGAACCCGTCTCTGTTTGAGCAAACGATGGGGGTGGTTGGCTGCGGTAATATCGGGAGCCGAATAGTGCACCGGGCGAAGGGTTTTGGCCTGAAAACAATCGCCTGCGACCCCTATCTGGATAAGTCAGCCGCTGAAAAATGTGGGGCAACACTGGTCAGCCTTCCCGAACTGCTGAAGGAATCGGATTACGTCTGCCTGCAAACTCCTCTGAACCAGGAAACCCATCACATGATTGGTGAGAAAGAACTGAAGCAGATGAAGCCCACCGCTTATCTGATAAATACGGCACGGGGAGGTGTGGTCGATGAGGCGGCGCTTATCAAAGCCCTGCAGGAGAATTGGATTGCCGGTGCCGGGCTGGATGTCTTTGAGAAAGAACCGATCGAGCTGGATAACCCGCTGCTCAAGATGGACAACGTTGTGCTCACTCCTCACTACGCCGTGCACACAACTACGGCCATGAAGCGGCTCAGATTGAGCGTGGCACAGGAAACTGCCAGGGTGCTTGCCGGCAAATGGCCGCGCCACTGGGTGAACAAAGGGGTGAAGCCCAAGGTCGACCTGGTTAAAGAAGATTAAGGCAATACTTTCTGTTTAATCAAAGGGGCGGGCGGAGGTTCACCTTCAGAACGGACTCGCACCATCTGGCTACTGCCAGGAGGTGGTCTTCGGCTCTGGGAGGGCCGGCCAGCTGAATGGCAAGGGGAAGCCCGTTTTTACTTAGACCCGATGGCAGGCTGATGGATGGTACGCCCATTATGGTCCAGGGAGCCTGCATCACCGGGCTGCCGGTTGAGGACAGCCCGTGGGGCGCCGGCCCCGGTATACCCGGTGTAATCAGGGCATCGAACCGGTGCAGCAGAGGCTCCATCTCGGAACACTGCTGAAGGCGCACCTGGAGCGCCATTTCATACTCGGCGGTATCTATCGCCTGGCCAGCCTCTATCAGTTTCCGTATGCCGTCTCGATATTTATCCCCGTGCTTGGCAAAGGACTCCCGGTGGCTCGCGGCTGCCTCGGCCGCCATGATGGTGTGGGCATTGTCAATCATGGTAGTGAAGCTGGGGGGTGGAATTGCTTCGTCGATTACGGCGCCAGCCTCCCTCAAGCGGGCAACAATATCATCCGTGTGCCGGCGCATCTCTTCGTCGGCGTGGTCGTAGAAAAAGGTGCGCATCAGCCCCAGCCGTGGTGGCGCCTGCCTTTCCAAGGATGCCAGGCAGTCGGGAACAGGCTCATTGAGCGAGAGGGCATCGCTGGGGTCATAGCCGGCAATGGCCTGGAAAACGAGCGTCGCGTCCGCCACCGTGCGTGCCAGTACGCCAACGTGGTCGAGGGTGGGACTCACCGGCACGACGCCATAAACGCTGATTCTACCATACTGGGGCTTGAAGCCGACGACGCCGTTATAGGCGGCGGGCCGCAGCACCGACCCCATCGTCTGGCTACCCAGAGCGGCTGGGCACATACTGGCGGCAACGCCGGCGCCCGACCCGCTACTTGAGCCTCCCGGGGTATGCTCGGTGTTCCAGGCGTTGCGGGTGGGCGCAGGGTCAAAGTAGGCGAACTCGGTGGTGTGCGTCTTGCCCAGGACGATGGCTCCCGCTTCTCTAAGGCGGGCAACCGATGTGGCATCATAATCAGGAATGAAACCAGCCCAGGCCCTGGAGCCGGCTTCAGTTGGTAAACCGGCGGTGTAATAAATATCCTTGATGCCGACCGGTATGCCGTGGAGGGCACCGCGACGTTGCCCTTGCGCCAGTTCCTGGTCGAGCTGGCGTGCCGTAGCCAGGGCGCCCTCACGGTCAACCAGTGCCCAGGCTTTTATTTTGCTGTCCAGGGCGTCGATTCTATCCAGGCAGGAGTTGACCAGTTGCGATGGTGTCAGGTCGCCGGAAGCAATTGCGGAAGCTGATTCAGTAACGGTCAGTGAATACGGTTGCTTAGTCGATGACATCTCGAGCCCCTTTCAGTGTAGTAATCGAATTAATATCCCGCCATGACAGTGTCAGTTTTATCGGTGCGGAATGTCATACCTTTCGCTTTTTTGGCGGGCTTTCTGTTTTTTCTTTGATTTCCAGCGGTATGGAAAAGCTAAAGGTGCTGCCCTTGCCTTTCTCGCTCTGCACCCATATCTGGCCGCCGTGCAACTCCACCAGCTTCTTGGAGAGGCTCAATCCCAGCCCCAGTCCGCTGAGGCGGGCCCTTTCCTCTTCCAGCTGCTGATAGGGCTCAAAAAGCCTTTCCTGTTCTTCTTTGCTTATGCCGCGACCCGTATCCTGAACTTCGACCACTAGGCAGGCTTTATCTTTTCTGGCCTTCACCGTTATGCTGCCTCCAGCCGGAGTGAACTTAAAGGCGTTATTGAGCAGATTGAGCACCACCTGTCGCAGGCGGCCCTCATCAGCCTGGATGACAGGCAGGGAACGGGGCAGTCCGTCATACAGTAAATGCCCGTTCTTCCGGGCCAGCGGCTTTACGCTATCTACAATGCTGTGGAGCAATTGTCCGGAATCAATCGATTCAGGATTGAGGTGAAGCATTCCCACCTCACCGCGAGCCAGGTCAAGCAGTTCATCAATCCGCTGGTTCAAATTATAAGCGCCCTGGCTGATACTCTGTGCCAGATCCAACATCGGACCTCTCTGTTTAATCTCTTCAAGCAGCAGATCGCTGCAGGCAAGCACCGGGGTAATCGGTGTTTTGAGCTCGTGCACGAGGGCACGGGTGAACTCCACCCTCTTGTTGATTTCCGCTTCCAGGTCCTGCCGTAACCCCTTCTCTTCCCGGTATAGTTCTTGCAGCTTTGCATCCGCTTTCTTGCGCTCGGTGATGTCACGGGCGACGCCGAGTATACCGATAACATTATCAGCTGAATCCCTGATTGCGGTCATTGTTGCCTCGGTCCAGACGGTGGAACCATCTTTGCGTTTTACCTCAAGCTCCAGCGTCCTGGAACGGGTGGAGTCTTTTATTTCCTTGCTTTCCTGGGCCGCTTCTTCAGTATAAACATCCATGGCGTGGTTTAAGGAAGCAGGGGTAAGGACTTTATCCAGCGATTGGGAGACGGCTTCTTCAACACTGTGGCCGGTAAGGATTGTCACCGATGGACTGACGTAGGTGAATTTAAGATCCAGGTCCGTGACATAGATGACGTCAGTGGCATTTTCCGCCAGCAGGCGATAGTGTTCTTCACTATCACGCAGTTCAGCTTCTGATTGCTCCAGAGCTCCCAGCATGCCGTTAATGGTGGCGCCGAGCTTGGACAGTTCATCCGTGCCCGGCGCTAATACGCGCGCTGAAATTTTCCCGCTGGTCCCGATGTCGCTGACGCTTCTGCTCAAGTGGGAAAGACGGGAAAGGACCTGCTTCTCCAGCAGCAGGAGGGTTACCAGGCCAAAGGCCAGGCTGACACCGATAATGGTCAGGATGAGATAGAAAATGGTGGACTGTCCCTGGTGGTAGATGTCTCTGGGCGCATCCACTCTGAGTATCAAAGCCGGGAGACCACTGACGTCTTCGATGAACGTGTAGCCGGCGACGGACTCTTCCCCAAGGGGCTGGACGAAAACCGGAGACGCTGCCGAGAGGGAGGAACGAGCGGTGGAAACATCGTCCGGAAGCCGGGGGTCATCGAAACCATAAATGGTTGTGGAGAGAAGCGTAATTTCAGCCAGTTCATCAACCCTGGCCGCATCGAAGTACCTTCCCATTATCATCGTCCCCCGAACAGGGCCCTCATCTTCACTGGTGAAAATGGGGTTGGAGGAAATCAGCATGGGACCTTCTGGAAGAGCGATGATGCCGGCATAACTGGTTTCGGTGTCCTGATGGGTAACCAGAAAATCGTGGCCAGCCAGATATTTGGGGATGCTCTGCGGCAGCGGTATCTCCTCTTCTTCCTCCAGGTCAAATGCCTTGCTGAAAACGATTTGCCGCGAAGTGTCCATATAAAGCATCAGGTTCAGACTCAGTGCAGTGAATGTGCCGTCGGTGAGGTGTGCCCTGATGTACTCTTCATTGTGGTCAGCAATGAAGTGATAGGTGTCATCCCAGGTGGCCCAGTCCGCGGCAGTGGTCTCCAGGTTGGACAGCTCCTGTGAGTAAGCCGTCATTACTCGTTCCACATCCCGCCGGGCGCTCTGTTTTTCCAGGTCAGTATAGCTTTCCAGCAGGATGTTACTGGAGATGAAGAAGAGCAATATGATTACACCGTAGAACGTCCCGGCAATGATAAGCAGCGTCTTTCTACGCAGCGTCATATCTTACGCCTCCATCAAGCATTCTATCATTAGCTATGGTAGCTATCAAGGTGCAGAACAGAATTTGACCGATGGCCTTGCAGGCAGGTAAACTATCTCATCATAATAAGTGGGCATAAAAACGCATGATATGGTTACGTAGAGCCGCTGCCATACTCCTGGCCGTTGTCTTCATCCTTCTGTCGGTGCTGGTGCTGGTCGCCTTCCGCGTTAACGGCACTGTTGGCAACCCTGATTTCTACGCAGAGCAGTTGCACCAGGCGGACGTGTACCATTTCATTTACAACGATGTGCTGCCGGCGGCACTGGAAGAATCCGGGGTGGGTGAGGACGCAGAAGGGGCCGGCGCTATCATCTCGTCGTTCAAACCACATCTCGTTGATGTGGCC